>CAMKHH010000154.1 GCA_946412445.1 uncultured Eubacterium sp. | reverse complement strand
CCGGATACAGACCTGGAATGGTTTGCCTATTGGAAGCAATTCTGCCTGGACTGGCTGCATGAACTGGGATTGAATGATGCAGAAGTTCGTTACCGTGACCATGAGCCAGAAGAGCTGAGCTTTTACAGTAAAGCGACTACGGATGTTGAGTTTTTATTCCCATTCGGATGGGGAGAACTGTGGGGAATTGCAGACCGGACGGATTATGACCTCACGCAGCATCAGAATGTTTCCGGGCAGGATATGTCGTACTTTGATGACGTAAAGAACGAGAAATATGTCCCCTATGTAATTGAACCGTCCCTTGGTGCAGACCGCATGGTTTTGGCTTTCCTCTGCAGCGCTTATGACGAAGAGGTTCTGGATGCGGAAAAGAACGATGTACGTACGGTGATGCACTTCCACCCGGTACTGGCACCAGTAAAAATCGGGGTTCTTCCACTGTCGAAAAAGTTGAATGAAGGAGCCCTGAAAGTCTTTGATAAGCTTTCCAAAACCTATAACTGTGAGTTTGATGACAGAGGCAATATCGGTAAGCGCTACCGCCGTCAGGATGAGATTGGAACACCCTTCTGTGTGACCTATGATTTTGATTCCGAAACGGATGGAGCAGTCACTGTCCGTGACCGTGATTCGATGGAACAGGAAAGAATCCGGATTGAAGAACTGGACACTTATTTCAGTAAAAAATTTAAATATTAACTTAAAGTAAAAGAACGAACTTCCGGCAGATATTTTTCTGCCGGAAGTTTGTACGTCCTGGGGAATTCTCACAATACCCATATGTTATATAATAAATGAAGTATACCATGCACTGGAAATACTTGCTATAATCATATTATGATGGCAGTAGGGTCAAAAGGTCACATCATTATGATAAATTTCGAGGTGTACGATGAAGAAAACCAGTGGGCGTAATAGAATTTTGATTTTATCGGTTATAGCATCTTTTCTTTTTATTTTCACATCGGTAATCGGAATGCTGCAGCTTCGCAGTACTTACACAAATCAGATTATCAGTCTGCTGGGTGTCGTGTCTGACGAATCCGAAATTCCCAAAGAAAAAATAGATATATTCCTCTCCGGTGATGCCTCAGACCAAAATTATGATCAGGGGCTTTTGATATTACATAATTCCGGCTATGGACAGAGTGGGGTTTCTTTAATTTATACATCTATTGGAAGAACCTTTCTCGGCTACTTTCTGGTAATTGCTGTTATCTTACTCTTGATTTTCGGGAGTATGGTTTTATACTTTCGCGGATGGGAAAAGTTTTTAAAGGCCACTGCTAAATGGGTTTCGAATTTGAATAAAATCGAGTATGAGCAGAACGCAATCAAGATGGCGCCTTCTGAAACCAGGGAATTGATATATGCCTTACAGGAGCATAAGCGGCAGGATTTGCAGGAGGAGGAAAGATTAGAGCAGGAAAGGAAAAAAACGATTGCTTTTGTGGAGGATATCTCACATCAGTTAAAGACCCCACTTACGATTATGCGGATGCACATGGAAAAGATGAATTTTGCGAAGGAGTTTATTCAGATAAGTCTTGATAAAGCCATTACACAGGTGGATAAGATGGTGCTGCAAATTTCCATGATGCTGAAGGTTGGAATGCTGAATTGCGGTAAGAAAAAGATGGAGATAGGTCCCCATGACATCCGGGAACTGGCAGAAGAGATTTTAGAGGAGTTTGAGGCTCTCTATGAAAGAAAGCAAGTGGAATTACATAGCCTGGTAAGAGGAAGCGCTATGTTTCATTATGATGATTACTGGATGAAGGAAGCAGTTGAGAATCTGGTAAAAAACTGTATTGAATATTCCGAGCGGGGAGAGGTCGTCACTATTATTTACCAGGTTGGACGTTTTGGTTTAAACATCGCGGTGACAGATCATGGAAGAGGGATTGAAGAAGAAAATATCGAACATATCTTTGAACGGTTTACATCCAGCTACAGGCAGAATGACAGCAGCAGTGGTCTCGGTCTGGCAATCGCAAAGCAGGTGACAGAAGCTCATTTCGGTAAAATCAGTGTAAAAAATAACAGAGAAGGAGGAGTTACTTTTTCTATCTATCTGCCACGGCTGCATGGAGAGGGTACGTATTGGAATACAGAAGAGGGAGGAGCATTGAGTGAAAGTTTTACAGTTGAATGATGTTACGAAGACATACGGGAAGGACCGGGCGCAGGTACATGCGGTGAATAAGGTAAGTCTGGATATAGAAAGAGGCAGTTTTACCTCGATTATCGGCAGAAGTGGTTCAGGAAAGTCTACACTTCTTAAAATATGTGCAGGCTTGTTGAAACCGGAGGAAGGAAGCGTAATTCTGGATGGAGATGACCTTACAAAGATAAAGGATAAAAATCGCTGCACGATAAGAAGAAGAAAGGTAGGCTTCGTCTTCCAGAATTTTGAGTTGATTCCAGAGTTTAATCTAATGGAAAATGTATGCGTCCCATTTTATCTGGATGACCGGACCCCGGATATGGAGTATATTGACGAGCTTTTAAAGGTTACATATCTCTATGATAAAAAAGACCGTTTTCCGGAGGAACTCTCGGGCGGTGAACAGCAATGTATGGCAATTGTAAGAGCTCTTGCCACACGGCCGGCCATTATTTTTGCGGATGAGCCCACCGGAAATCTGGATATGAGAACCGGAGAAGAGATTATGGAGCTCCTAAATTACTGTAATGTAAGATATCAGCAGACAATTCTGATGGTCACACATAATCTGGAATTACTCCAGAGCGCCTACAGAATCTTGAAAATGCAGGATGGAAGGATTGTGGAAGACTACGATAAGGGAATTGAAAACCTATGAATAAACTCATGAAATTGATTTTCAAAAGAAGAAAAAAATCATGGCATCTGCTGATAAGTGTTATGATCCTCACTTATTCTCTGATTGCAGTCTTAAGAATTGCTTTTGCCTGCTACGACCGAACGGAGGAAGCTGCCAGGGAAAAACAGTATGGGAGCTGGCACGTTGCAGTAATAGGTGCAGATACAGATACAATAAACGAATTGAAAAGCCATGCTACAGTAGAGAAATTTGGAATTAGTTATACATATGGGATGGTATTGGACAAGGAGAATAAGGATCTGGGTAAGATAGGGACATCGGATCAAACAACCAGAGAAATGGAGAATATAAGCATTCTGGAAGGAAGATTTCCTAATGAAGAGGGGGAGATTGCCGTTGAACGCTCATCTCTCAAGTCCGGAGATATCATGGCTGAATTAGGGAATGATATATATCTTCCCATCAGAGTAACTTCAGAGAGGGGATCTGAGATTGTAAACTATAAGTATACTTTGGTCGGTATTGTTCAGGACTATTCTACAAAACTAAAAGGCACAACTCCAGATAAAAGAGATTATGTGTCCTTTTTTATAAATCATGAAGATAATGCGGCCAGGTATGAGGGTACGGGAAACTTTATTTACAGGCTGAAAAAGAAATACCTGGATACGAATAAAGAAATTTTACAGGTAAAAGGAAATTCTGCCACTGTACTGACAAACAATTATACCTATTATGAGCTCGGAAAAGAATCCGGTCATCAATTAGCTATAAAGCTTTTCCAAAGGGGACTTCTGCTGGCTGGAAGTATCCTGACCTTTATGCTTGTGTCTTGTATATTATTTATGAATTATATCAATGAGCAAAGAAACACCTGGAAGCTGTTTCATAAACTCGGGAAGAGCACGGGTATTATTAACGTCTTGCTGTTTAAGAAAATTGTTATTACGAATGTGATTGCCGTGTGTGTTGGAACCTTGGTTGGAATTCTTGTGACGGGTATCTTGTATAGGGGGGTGACCTATTTGGGAAATGACACTATACAGGTGGAAATTCCCCCCGGGGGCTTACTGCTCAGTGAAATGGCTGCACTGCTTGGACTCCTGGTATCTGCTGCATTGGGTATTTTCATACAGGCAAAGGGTATTTTCAGCAATAGAAAGAGTCTGAGAAGAAAAAGGAGAAAGATAAAAAAACCGTATGTAGACAGAATGCTTGGCCGGACAGAATGGAACTGGAAATATTCATTTTTGATTTTATTTATTCTCTTTTTCAGTATTTTACAGGTAGACGAAAAAAAGGCCTCATCAAATGCGGTTGAACAGCAGAATCCGGACTTTCGGTGGGGCATGTTGTATAGCTACTATCCTTTAGCAGATAATGTAAGTGAGGATGTCTATGAACAGATAAAAAAGGTATACGGGACAGACAGAGTTGAAGCATTTAAAAGTAACAATTATCTTCCCGTCAGCTGGGAAGGAATAGAACGAAGTGAATATGTGAAGGAACTGCAAGAGCATTACTGGCAGCAATTTGCAGATGCGTCCGAACCCCAGGTTTTTGTTTTTGGAATTGAACCAAATGGTGAATCATACCACTACTATACAAAGGAGATAAAAAATACTTATTTTAATAAAGAAAAGTTTGATAAAGGCGAGATGGTGTTAGTGTATGAACCATATTTTGATCTGGAATCGGGGGAATATGTGGATGTGAATGAAAAGGGCAGATATCGTGAAGATACTTTAAAAGTCGGTGATAAGCTCAGAATAGAAGGGGAAGAAATAATAGAAGTGGAAGTCGGAGGAATTTTATATAT
>CAMKHH010000153.1 GCA_946412445.1 uncultured Eubacterium sp. | reverse complement strand
TTTCCATATCGCTTATATTGGCCTTGATTACGAATCAGCTTTCAAAACGCCTTTTTAATCTGTTCCGGACGATATATTTTGTTCCCTATGTCCTGCCTTTATTTCTGTGTGCCGGTATCTGGCAATGGTTTATGACAACAGGGACAGGCCTGGTGGCAGGAAATCTGGCAAAGATCGGGATTGGACGTGGAATCGCCTGGGACAGTACGCAACTGTATGCAATTATATACGTAGTACTGGTAGATGTATGGAATTCGGTCGGCTTTAATTTCGTTATTATCAGTGCGGGAATGGCGGATATTTCTCCGGATATCTATGAGGCGGCTGAGCTGGATGGCGCATCCACATTCCGTAAGATGCTCCATATCACGATCCCGCTTCTGGAGCCCATTTTATTTATGGTAGTTACCTATGGATTTATCAGTGCTCTGCAGGTTTATGATATTCCATGGATTATTTCAAATGGAAGCTCTGTGAACAGTGTGGGCGGACCGGGGCAGGTGATGTCCTTTCCTGTGATGGAAATGGTACGAAATATGTATCTTGGCGGAAAGTCGGGTCTTGGTCGTGCGTGCGCAGAAGGGGTGATTCTGATGATTGCAATTCTTGCAATTACGGTGCTGCAATTCAAAGGGCGTCGTAAGCGAGTGTAGGGGAGGAAAACATTTTGAAGACAAAGAAAAAAAGTGAGCAGGCCGTTCTAATCACCCTGGCATCGGTATGGGGACTTATCTGTCTGTTTCCGGTATGGGTTTTATTCAGCGGCACTTTTTCGCTGGATTCCAGTAATCTGACCAGGACATTTTTTCCGAATTCTCTTGCAAACGGGATTTCAAAATGCCATGAGGCACTGGTAACGGTTGATATTGCCACTTCTACAGTCCATACATTTATTTATGCGGGAATCACGGTTGTGGGGATACTGATTATCAGCTCACTGGCAGCTTATGAATTTACTTTTTACGAGTTCCCATTTAAAAAGCTGCTTTTTGGCTTACTGATGGTCAGTATGATGCTTCCGCAGATACTATATATCATTCCGCTGTACAGATTGGTATTCAGCATGAAATTAGCGGATACGTTTGCAGGGGTTTCCCTTCCGATGATGGTCTCGGCCTTGTCTGTATTCATTATGATGCAGTTTTTAGAGGATCTGCCACTGTCTTTTATTGAATCAGCCAGGATTGACGGGGCCGGTCATTTTCAGATTTATGCAGAGATTGTACTGCCTCTGATGCGGAATGGCATATTGACAACGGCAGTATTGATGTTCATGAAGATTTGGGGACAGTATTTATGGCCATCCCTTATTCTTGGCCAGAAGGTTAAGTCAATCAGTGTCACGATAGCAAATATGCTAAGCCCCAATTTCTGGGTTGATCCAAGGGTAAAGATAGCTGCAATGTTAATCGCCATGCTGCCCCCGCTTGGGATTTATATCATTTTCCAACGTTACGTGATTGAGGGCATTACCATGTCAGGAGTAAAAGGATAAATACGAGGAGAAGAGAAATGAATGAATATGTGATTTCAAAAAAGGATTTACGCAAGTGGTGTTCGATACCGATTGATGAGTTAGCGAATCATCCTGACCGGAAAATGGATTTAATCCTGGAGGAAGATAAGGCCTTTATCATGGAACAGGTGGGAAATATGCTTACCGAAGAGGTAATTGCACACAATGCCGAAGGAAAAAAGACGGTGTGGATTCTTCCGGGTGGAATGGGAAGTGCTTATGATTTGTTTATACGCAGGGTAAATGAGGAGAAAATCAGCCTGAAAAATTTGTATGTGTTTCATGTGGATCAATGGCTGGACTGGGAATACCGGCTCCTTCCCGTAACGAATCTGCGCTTCAGTATGAAGGGAAAGATGACGCAGTCTTTTTACGGAAAGATTGATCCAACGTTGAATGTTCCGGAAGAACAGAGATTTTTCCCTGATCCTTCGGCTCCGGATTTGATTGATGATAAAATTGAAGCATTGGGCGGTGTGGATACAATTTTAGGCGGTGTTGGCTGCAAAGGACTGGTGGGTTGGAATGAGCGTCCCATATCCAATGTACATCATGTGATTTTGGAACAGTATGCAAACTCTAAGACAAGAGCCGTACATATTACGGACGAAACAATCATTGCATATGCAGAAAGGGAATTCGGAGGATGTTATGAGGCACTCCCGCCAAATGGCATTACGATCGGTATGAAATCCATGCTGACTGCAAAAAAGGCCGTCTTTGTTGTTATGACGGGTTCATGGAAAGAAACAGTTGTAAGAGTGGCCATGTTCAGCGAACCGACCGTGGAGTATCCGGTGACCTTATTTCCTGAATCTGTGCCTAAATGTATTATGTACTGTGACAAAAAGACAGCCGACCATGTCATTTCAAGAAAATATCAGGATGCACCAATCCTCCGGTAAAAAACATGAGTAGAAAACTGACTTTACTTAGGAAAAGGGAGCGGAATAAGATATGAAAAAGAAACCACAGGTAATTGTAGCATATTCTCATAACGTTTCTCAGGCTGTACGGGTTCACAGGCTTCCGAAGCCCGGAGAGACAATCAGGGCCCTTAAGGCAAGCTCCGGAATAGATGGCGGAAAAGGAACCAATACGGCAGTGGCAGCAGCCAGAACAGGTGCACGGGTAGCAATGGTGGCACATGTAAAGGGAGGAGATTGGTACCAGAAAGGGCAGCAAGTACTAAAGGACAATGGAATTGACGATACGTATGTGATTTTGGGAGAAGGTATGAAGGATTCCTCCGGTGTTGTGCTCATTGATGATGAGGGGAACAACATGATTGTACTTGGAGCGAACAACGAACAGACAATACCGGATGATGAAATAGATGCTGCACTAAATGCAATGAAAGACGCAGAGTATTGCCTTACCGGATATGAAATTAATGAAAAGAGTGTCCGGCATATCATACGCAAGGCAAGAGAGCTTGGAATAAAAACAGTGGTAAATGCATCTCCTGCCCCGAATTTTGCACCGGACTATTGGAAGGATATCAGCATCTTAATCCTCAATGAGGTAGAACTTCTGCATATGCTGGATCTGGCGGGAATCTCTTACATGGACGGAAACTGGGAAGACTGCGTGAGAAAGCTTCGCAAAGCTTACGGAGTGGGAGATGTTGTAGTGACATTAGGTGAAAATGGATTTTTCTGCATGGAAGGGGAAAGGACCTACTGCTCTTCTGGTATCAAGGTGGACAGCAAAGATACAACGGGTGCAGGTGACGGGTTCTTTGGCTCTATGGCGGCACGTCTGTCTCTGGGGGATAGCCTGTATGAAGCCTGTCGGTATGCGAATCGGTATTGTGCTATTTCCGTGCAAAGGGATGGAACAATCAGCAGCTATCCTCTGGCAGAAGAAGCTGAAAGAATTTTTAAACAAATGGGATACGGAGGTCTCTGAACGTGGTAAAAAAAGATATGTATGACTATATTCTGGAATCGAAAGAGGCGGTGAGAAATATTGTCGAAAAGCAGGATGAGATTTTCGAAAAAGCTTTGGCTTATTGTAGTAAAAGGCCGGTGGAACAAGTCTATATCCTGGGGTCAGGCACGAGCTACCATGCAGCTGTTTCAGCAAAAAAGGCCATAGAAAATAACCTGGCAGTGAAGGTGTTTCCGGCATATCCCATGGAGTTCGTGGATAATGAAAGGGTATTCAATAAAAACACACTGGTAATCGGAATCTCCCAGGCAGGGAGGAGTACCAGCACGATTAAAGCCCTTGATAAAGCAAGAGAGCTGGAGCTGATGACAATCGCGATTACAGCCGATGCGCATGCGCCGATTCAAAATCATGCTGCGTGCATAATTCCGCTTTCCATCGGTGAAGAGCTTGCCGGACCGAAAACAAAGGGCTATGAAGGTTCTGTGGCTACCCTTATAATATTAGGTTTAAAACTTGCTGTACAGAGTGGAAAAATCTCACAGATGAAAGAAAAAGAACTTCTTGACAGGATGATAAAGATCTCGGACAACATTCCGGAGATTGCTGAGAAGACATGGAAATGGTATAAGAAGAACAGTGAGGACTTAAAAAAGTGCCGCAGGATTCTTGTATTGGGTTATGACTCCTGTATGGGAGCAATGCTGGAAGGAACGCTAAAGCTTTTAGAGGCTGTCCGCTACAGTGTTACCGGCTATGAATTGGAAGAATTTATGCATGGCGTATATCACGCGGTTGATGAGGAAACCTATATCTTCTACCTGGGGAGTAAAGGAAATCACTATGGACGCATGGTGGCTGCCATGAAGTATTTTGAAAAGGAACGAGGTGCTCATAACTATATGATTACCTCAGACCTGGCTCAAAAGACAGGTGGAAATTTCGTGTACCCTTTCCAAGACGATGAATGCTTTGCCTCTATGGAATATGTGGTTCCGCTGCAAGTTCTGGCAAGAAAGTTATCGCTTGACTTAGGCATCGACTGTAACGTCTCCAGCGATCCGGACTTCCATAGCAAAATGGGCAGCTATACCTATGAATGATACCGGGAAATCATCCATTATTGAAAAGGAAATTTTCAATATGTTCCGGGTTATTCTGGGAGTTATATTTTTCTCCCTGGGCTATAGATGGTTTTTGTTTCCCGCAGGTTTGTATAGCGGAGG
>CAMKHH010000152.1 GCA_946412445.1 uncultured Eubacterium sp. | reverse complement strand
ATGGCATAAATTATCTTTTTATCAAAATCCACATGTCTGACTTCTGTCTCCATGTAAATTTTTGCACCCTTTTTCTCCAAGGTTTCCTTATTAGAATAAAAAAGGCCATCTGAGGAAGAAATTTGATCGCCAATCCAAAGTGCCATTCCGCAACCAAGGAAGCTAATGTTCGAATTTTGATCGAATGCAATTACTTCCTTGCCGGGATATTTTACTACATATTTTTTCAAAATACAATGTTTATTTACAAAAAAGGAAAAGAATACACAGTCAGACCATGTTTCACACAATATAAGTACAACTTACCACCCGGCATATATGGTATGCGTACTGCTGCGCCTTGCTCCGGATACATCCGGGTTAAGAAAACCATATCGCTTTGTACATATGCCGCAAACAATATATAGTGCTCCCTTGTCATCTCATGTTCAATCGTAATAAAGTAATCCACATCTATCACTTCTACAGTAATGCGGGGCGTATTTTCATCTTGCTGCAAGGCAAGCTGTTCCAATTTTCTGCCGCAGCAAAAAATTGAAGAGCTTCCCGTGCTTACAAGTACATTTTGACACGATGGGCAAACGTAGAATCGGCTTTTATTAATGTTCCCTGTATCAGGCCGGTTAAGCGTAATTTCCCCCTCCATCATTTGCGCCATATCTGCCTCTAAAATCATTGACAGATCCGCCCACAGGGAAACATCCGGACAGCCCAGACCACACTCCCATTTGGATACCGTCTTATTACTGATATTAAGAGCCTGGGCAATATCCTTTTGTGTCAAACCTTTTTCCCTGCGTAATTGGGCAATTAGGCGTCCAATCTTTGCGCAATCCATATTACGTCTCCTTTAAGCTTTTTCTCCTTTAAGCTTTTTTCTCCTTAAAGATAAACTTCATAATCGGGAAGAATACCCAGAAGGATATCACAGAATTTATCAGCATTGTAATAATATCCGCCACTGTCATACCGACACCTTTTCCCATAAGGTTCATGCAGAAGTCGTAAATAGGTGCCTTATAGAGTCCCTGGAGTGCCGCTGCTCCTATGGAGATAATTACCCATGCGATGAAGTACCAGGCGGCTGCCTTGGCCACACTGGAGTTGGATTTAAAAGTCACATTTCGTTGAAGGAAGAAGTTCACGATCTGTGCCAACAGCAGTGTAATCTCTACTGCCAAAAAGTAAGCAAGACCTCCGCCGCCGCCATTTGCAATCGAACCTGAAGCATAGTCAAATATATAATAGATGCTGCCATCCAGATTATGCCCTGCAGGCAGTATCTGAAAATTCGTTTGTGTTAAGGCAGTGAAGCTGAATATCCACTTAAGCGCAGGCATCAGGATCATCTGGAGTACCGTCACACCATTACTGATAATAAAAAACACAAGAAACTGGACAAGTCCCGGATGTTTTTCTTTAAAATCACCCCAAAACCCTTTGCCTTTTATCTTTTCCGCCATCTATATTCTCCTCTCTATTGTTTTTTTATGTTTGCAAAAAAACCTTTGATCAAGTGCCCCATACCTTTGAAGAAATGTCCGTTGACTACCTCTGTCAAGGCATGTGCCATATCCATACTCACCATACCACCGGTCATTTTTGCAATGCCCCGGAAAGGTACGTTATATATAAATAAAATATTTAAATCCGGCTCGCCCTTTTCCATACTTTTGTTTTTCATATGGTTCAATACCCGAAATACAAGTCTTGCAAGACCGCTCTTTGCATAATACATCTGGCAGAGTGCATCATTGATATCCAAGTCCTTACTTTTATCCCATTTGCTTTCAGGTATTGGCCGACCCAGAAGCTTTTCGAATTCTTCGTCCTTTATAGCTGCCACCTGACCTGTATAATAGCCGGGAAGCTCCTCTCTTTGGTATGGAGGCTTTGCCTTGGTTCCTTCTATGCTAACTTCGGTACTGAGAAGAATATCTGCTACATGGGAGCCTGCCATAATCTGATAGCTTCCCCCTTCTATTTCCCAGGCATTTGTTTTTACGTTATAATAGCGGAATGCTTTATCATCCAGCACAATAGTAACCGTTTTACTCTCTCCCGCCTTCAGATAAACCTTCTGGAACCCTTTTAGCTCCTTTATAGGCCGGAAAATCTCGCTGTCCGGCTTTGATATATAAATCTGCACAACTTCTGCGCCGTCCATGCTTCCAGTATTCTTAAGCGTCACGCTGACTTCTTTTTCATCCGCACGGATATCTGAATAAGCAAACGAGGTATAGCTAAGCCCGTATCCAAATGGAAACAACACCGGCACCCCTGCGGTTTCGTAATATCTGTATCCCACAAACACACCTTCACGGTACTCGGAGGTTTTCTCTTTTCCCGGCCAGTAGTGGTATGCCGGGGTATCCTCGTAGCGCAGCGGATATGTTTCACTTAATCTTCCGGAGGGACACACCTTCCCCATCAAAACATTTGCCACTGCGCGTGCTCCTGCCTGACCCGCCAGGTATCCGTGAACCATTCCCTTTACAAGATTCAGCCACGGCATCTCTACCGGTGCTCCTGCAGACATGACGACCACTACATTCGCATTCACTTTCTGTACTGCTTCCAGAAGTTGCACCTGGTTTTGGGCCATTTTCATGTGCTCCCTGTCCATTCCTTCTGTTTCAGCCAGCTCATCCAGTCCAAGATAAAGAAGTACCACATCCGCAGATTTTGCAAGCTCTGTCGCCTTTTGCTCCAGTTCCCCACTCATCTTTCCATTACGGATAAAACCTTGCTCATAACCGATGAATTCTATGGAGGATTCTGCCTTCCATACGTCCAGAGGACTATCCAGCTTTGTGCAGTTCACAATACTGGAACCAGCTCCCTGATACCGCGGCTTATCCGCAAAATCCCCGATGACTGCCACGCTCGTTCCCGGCTTTAAGGGCAGGATATTCTCCTCATTTTTAAGAAGAACCACACACTCCTCTGCTGCCTTTTCCGCCATGGCATGATGCTGCTCCACATCGAATGCTTTCCCTGTATTTCTCTCGGCTGCTTTTTGCGTCTTGAAGATAATATGCAACAGCTTATCCACCCTCGTATCCAGCAGCTCCTCGCTTAGGCTTCCACTTTTTACGGCTTTCACCAATTCTCTCATACCGTCTTTTCCGGTTGTCGGCATCTCCAGATGGCTTCCTGCCCTTACACCATCCGTATGGCTGTTGCTGCCCCCCCAATCCGATACGACAAAACCATCAAAACCCCATTCATCTACAAGAATCTCCCGGAGCAGGTGTTCGTTTTCATTGGCATAGGTTCCATTGATTCGATTGTAGGAAGTCATAATAGATTTTGGCCGGCCTTCTTTGACTGCAATTTCAAACCCGGTCGTATAAATCTCACGGAGCGTTCTTTCATCCAATATGGAATCATTGGACATGCGTCGAAGCTCCTGACTGTTGACTGCAAAATGCTTTGGGGATGCTGCAACCCCCTGGTTCTGGATTCCTCGTACGTAGCCAGCCGCCATCTTACCCGACAGATACGGATCCTCGCTGAAATATTCAAAGTTTCTTCCGCACAGCGGGCTCCTCTTGATATTAAGACCCGGCCCGAGAAGTACATTTACACCCTGAGATACTGCTTCCTCTCCCAGATAATTTCCCAGTTCCTCTCCTAATTTGGGATTCCAGCTGTTCGCCACAGCCGCCGCTGTTGGAAAGCAGGTAGCCGGAATACTGGCATTAAGTCCCAGATGATCTGCCTCACCGGCCTGTTTTCGGATACCGTGAGGTCCATCGGATAAAGTCATGGATGGAATACCCAGACGTTCTATATCTACCGTCTGCCAAAAGTCCTTTCCGGACAGCAGAGAGGCTTTTTCCTCCAGCGTCATCTTCTCAATCAAATCCTGATAGTTCAAAATGTTCCCTCCTTGCTAGTATAGCCAATCATACATACCTTTCTGGTATACCAGGTGCTTTTATACCATTATGGAAAGGGGAACCGGATACTTCTCCGATTCCACCTTTTCCCCCTAACTCCTTAAGTGAAATGTTACACCACTTAGGTTTTATTCTGTTTTTACAGCCTTTGCTTCTGCCGATCTTTTCAAATATTTTTTAATCAACACAACCTCAAGAGCAACAACGGCTGCTGCCAAAACCACATCTACTGCGATTAAAGCAATCTGCCAGGACATAAGACCTGTCTGAAGCTCATCCGCATCATATGCACGGCTGTTTACTACGGTATAAAGAATATTGTGTACTGCATTTCTCATAGCCAGAACACCAGTTGCGCTCTTTTGATCCTGCACATGGTTCGTCTCTGTATCGTAAGCAACCAGCATTGCATCCGTACCATTCCTGATTCCCTGGTCAGAATTCATGTATCCATATACACCGAAATAGTCAGTCAGAACAAATCCCTTGAAGCCCCACTCGTCACGAAGGACGTTATTGCAGAGCTCAGCGCTGCCGCCCGCCCAGCGTGTTCCAATATAGTTGAAGGAAGACATAACCGCCTTTGCTCCCCCATCTTTTACTACAATTTCAAAAGGTTTAAGGTAGACTTCCCGGACAGCCTGCTCATTGGTCCATGTGCAAAGCATATTTGTACGGTTTGTTTCCTGATCGTTTAGTGCAAAATGCTTAATGTATGCATAAACGCCTTCTT
>CAMKHH010000151.1 GCA_946412445.1 uncultured Eubacterium sp. | reverse complement strand
TCGTATAGCGGTCCGGCCATTTCTGTTCCATCACCATAGCGACCTGTTTTGCAAAGCCGTAAAACGTCTCCCAGTCTGCCCCCGGCTGAAATGGTACTACCACATGATATCCCTTGCCTCCGCTGGTTTTAAGATAAGAATTCAATGACAGCTCCTGCAGAATATTTCTGACATCCCGTGCACCCTGGCGAACCTGGCTTAGCTCCATACCCTCATCCGGATCCAGATCAAATACCATAACATCCGGCTTTTCAAGCTCCCTCACAGAGCTTCCCCATGTGTGGAATTCCACCGCACATCTTTGCGCCTCGGATAAAAGCCCCGATAAATCCTCGATATAAAAGTATTCCGACACCTCCCCGGTGTCTGCAGAAACCGGAAGCGTTACAATTCCTTTGCTTCCGGAGCTTGGATGCTTCTTGAAAAAACTTGTCTGTGTAATTCCTTTTGGGCAGCAGACAAGACTTAAGAGCCTGTGCCCTACATAAGGCAGCATGCGTTTCGAAACTTCCGCATAATACCGAACAATATCCACTTTGGTTACCCGCGGTTTCTCAAACATCACCTTGTCCGGACTGGTGATGTGTACACCTTCGGCAACTATGCTGTTTTCATCTGTTTTCTCAAACTCTTTCACCCTCTCTGACTGCACTTCTTCTTTCACATCTCCTTTCATGTTTTTTCTGAAATCCTCCCGCCTCACATCCTGTGGGGACTTGTCTGTCCGCAAGCCTTTGAAGCTTGCCTGTCTCAACAGCTGTTCCCGGGTCCACTCTGCAAATTCGATTTCCGCTACCAGTTCAGGTTCCAGCCAGATAAGCGTCTCCTTCCCCCTGGGCGGGGGAGGTGAAAAGAAGGGGGACTCCATCCTTTTTTTATCAGCGAATTTTTCCATTAACATCTTTATATCCATTTCCCCAAATCCCGTTCCCGCACGTCCAACATACATAAATACTTCATTTTCGTAGACACCAAGCAGCAAGGAACTGATGTCCCTCGCATGTTTCTCTGAGATTGTATAACCACCGATCACAAACTCCTGCCTCTTTCCACACTTCAGCTTAATCCAATCCCCGTTTCTCGTTCCACTGTAGACGGATTCAGGTTTTTTCCCTACAATTCCCTCCATGCCCATTTTACAGGCGGCTGTAAAGCAGTCCTTCCCGCTTCCTCTTACATGACGGCTGTAATAGAGATTCGCAGGGGCATCCACCAATAATTCTTCCAGTACCCTTTTTCTCTCTATCAGCGGATGATTTCTGAAATCCTCACCATCCAGTGCAAGGAGATCAAAGAGGATGTAAGTCAGGCTTCCGGCTTGTCCGTCCTTTATATAATCCTGCAAGGCCTGAAAATTTGTCTTTCCTGATGTATCCGTAACGGTCATTTCGCCATCCAGAACCATAGCTCTCCCCGAGGCAAGCTCCACAAGGGATTGTGCCACCCTATAAAACTTTCCTGTATAATCCTGTCCATTTCTGGTCATCAGGCGGGCGTGATTGCCTTCTACAAATGCTGCAATCCGAAATCCATCATATTTCATCTCATAGAGCCAGTCTTCACCTGAGGGCACTTGGGAAACAAGTTTGGCAAGCTGGGCACTGGCACTCTCAAAGGGATTTCTTATGGTTTTCTCCGCTTCCCCCCTCTCGATTTCCACCATGGTACGTCCCGTCCTGATACTTGTTATAAATTCCGATATTCCGTCCTTATTTTTTACGTATGCATCCCTTTCCTTCATCAAAAGCCAAGGCTGCAATTTTTCTCCTTCTTTTGCTTTTAAGCGGATTAAGGCCCACTTTCCCTTAAGACGTCTGCCATCGAGAAACATTTTAATCTGGCCCGCCTTAAGTCCTTCTTCTACATCCCCGCGAGGCTCCCAGTAGCCCTCATCCCAAAGCATAACGGTTCCTCCGCCGTACTCTCCCTTAGGAATTATTCCTTCAAAGTTCCTGTATGCAATGGGATGGTTTTCCACCTGTATGGCAAGTCTTTTTTCATGCGTGCTATAAGAAGGCCCCTTTGGTACTGCCCAGCTCAGCAAAACACCCTGCCATTCCAGACGAAAATCATAGTGATCACTTCTTGCCATATGATGCTGGACAACAAATCTTAAGGCATCAGATGAACCCTCAGTAATCCCTTCCGGCTCACAGGTTCTCTCAAAGTCTCTTTTCTGTCTGTATGCACCGATTCCTGAATCCATATCCATCGCTATGCCGTTTCCTTATCCTTTTTCGCTTTATCTACGCTCGCCTTCAGTGCTTCCATAAGATCAATCACCTTTCCGCTGCCCTGCGTCTCGGGAGCCACAACCTCTTTCCCTGCTATTTTTGTTTCGATGAGTGCGCGAAGCCTCGTCTGATATTCATCTTTATACTTGGCGGGATTAAAGGGGGTATCCATGGAATTGATCAATGTCGATGCCATCTGAATCTCCTGATCAGACACCTCCGGTTTCGTATAGGGTTTTTGCAGTTCTTTAATTTCATCGGCATAAAACATAGTGGAGATTAAAATTCCCTCTTCCCTGGGAATAATGGCCATCAACGTGTCTTTGGTTCCTAAGACGGTTTTACCTATGGCTATTTTCTGTTCCTTCATCAGTGCTGACCGAAGCAGCTCAAAGGCCTTTTCCCCCCCTGCTTCCGGAACTGCCTGATAGGTTTTCTCATAGTAAACCGGAGAAATCTGATTTAAATTGGCAAAATGAAGAATCTGAATCGATTTTTCTTTTTCCGTCTTGATTTTCTCAATTTCCTCATCCGTGATAACGACAAACTTATCCTCATCATATTCAAATCCTTTTACGATATCCCTGGATGTAATTTCTTTACCGCAATGAGCACAGGTTTTCTTATACCGGATACGGCTGTTGTCCTCTTTATGCAGCTGATTAAAATGAATATCATTATCCTGTGTTGCTGTAATCATCGCAATTGGGATTGCAACCATTCCAAAGCTTATAACTGATTTTCGCGAAAACATATATGCACCTCCTTTTTTGCATATTGTTTCCGAATTGACGGCAAATATCCTCTAAACAGCTTGTGCCAGCACATATTCCCTCTTTATCATCAACAATTTTTCGATTCGTTTCAGGATATAAAATAAAATTGCTCTGGCTTCAAATTCTTCACGGCTGCGTGGAAGCTCCTGGCTCTTTAAATCCAAAAGAAGCATGTCAAGCTCCTGTAAAAGCTCCTTCACCGTATTGTCCCGGTGATAGTCGTTCTCAATTCTCTTCAGTAATACGCCTACCTGGATTGCCTGTCCTGGAAGAGAGGATATGCTATTCAGGTTTTCACAGATATCCTGCAGAATAATACTTTGTTTCTCCCGCATCTGAATGTAAGCCACTTCTGAAGTATCTTTCTTCCAAAGTGCATTATTATAATTATTCAGTGCACATTCCATAGCCTGTCTTAAGGCTTCTTTAAGCCGTTCCAGACCATCAGGAGTCTCATTGAACTCTTTATCTTCGATAAGCCGGTGAGACATGATGCTTAAAATCCCTTTGATCTGTTCATCCACATCATCGGCCAGTCTTTCAAACAGACTCTTTTTCTTCCGCAGATGCATATTAACTAAGACTCCAACGGTGGTTCCGATAAAAAAGAGCGCAGTTTCATTGATGAGCATTGCTGCGGACATAGACTGCTCTGCCAGAAAATGGGTGATAAGTACAGAATCCATAGCAATCGCTTCCTCCCACCCCATGTAAAGACAAAGCAGTGCGAATAACAGCAGATAGCAGGCAAAAGCAAAAAGAGTGAATCCGAGGAAATGGAAGGCTGCCGCCGAGAGAAGAAGTGCACATAGATACGCAAGTGTCCGGTTCCGGGCACTGTTCAGGGTTTCCTTCTTTGTATTCTGAATACCCAATACCGTGATGATTCCGGCTGTAGCAGAATATTCCAGTCCCAGTTCCGCCGCTATTGCAATTGCCAATACCGCTGCAAAGGCTATTTTTACACCTTTTATTATCTTATCTTTATTTAACATATTTATCTATATCCTTGCCTTTTTATTTTATTATAAGGTATTCTCCAAGGATGTACAATCACAAAACATTGTCTGCTGTGTATGCCAGGATTCCTGCTGCCACAAGAGTCCCCCCTGCAATCCAATACACGTTTGTCAGGCCGTTCGTTGTTCCATATATATCCAATACTCCCCGCATGATGCTTCCTGCTGTCAATGCTGCAATTCCTGAATTATATAAGTTGATTGCTGCCCTGCAAGCAAGGTAATCAACAGATATGGAAGTGCTCCTCCCACGAGGGGAAGCGCAAAAGCAAAAATCATATAACCAGAGTAAACCTGGTGGCTGAAGGATTCGTAAATTACAGCAAAGACAATACAAAACAATGCCCCCATCAAATATCTGAAGCTAATTTTTTTCATATGCTTCTTTTCTCTTTTTTGTTCCTTTTTATCCAATGTATACAATATCGCTCACCTTCCTCTCTGAAATTTTATTTCCACCTGTTGTGGGATTATTGATTACATCACCGTTAAAATACATGGTGGAGGAGCCGCCTCCATCCAGGTTATAAGCGGTCTGTATTCCCAGCCCCTGCTTAAATTCAGCAAGCTGATAGAGTGAAAGCCCTGTGCTGTCATCCGTCCTGCCAT
>CAMKHH010000150.1 GCA_946412445.1 uncultured Eubacterium sp. | reverse complement strand
AATATATATAAAAATACCGCAGATTCTTAAAAAATGCAAGTATTTTTTTTAATTCAAAACAATTTCGTGCTTTTATATAAACTAACCAAATTTTCAAAAAATATTTGGGCCTTTTGCACAAAGTCCAGTTCATGCTTTTCCGGCAGATCCAAAGAGTTCTATCTTTTCCTTAACAGTAGCTTTGATAGCATCTGTGCCCGGTGCAAGAAGTTTACGGGGATCATAGCCCTTTCCCTGCTGATCTTTTCCTGATTCAATATACTTACGCGTTGCTTCTGCAAATGTAAGCTGACACTCTGTATTTACATTAATCTTGGACACACCCAGATCAATCGCTTTCTTAATCATGTCTTCCGGAATACCTGTACCTCCATGAAGTACCAGCGGCATCTCACCTGTGAGTTTTTGTATGGCATCCAGAGTTTCAAAGCTTAAACCTGCCCAATTAGCCGGATACTTGCCATGTATATTGCCGATTCCGGCTGCCAGCATGTCCACGCCAAGATCGGCAATCAGCTTGCATTCCCCGGGGTCAGCGCATTCTCCGGCACCAATCACTCCGTCCTCTTCTCCTCCGATAGAGCCAACTTCGGCTTCAAGAGAAATCCCCTTTTCTGCACATACTTTGACCAGTTCTTTGGTCTTATCCACATTTTCTTCAATCGGATAATGAGAACCATCAAACATAATGGATGAAAAACCGGCTTCAATGCACTTATAGCATCCGTCATAAGTACCATGGTCCAGATGCAGAGCGACAGGAACCGTAATGTTCAGTTCTTCGATCATGGCCTTTACCATTGCGGTAACAGTTTTAAACCCTGTCATGTATTTACCTGCACCCTCAGATACTCCCAGAATTACAGGAGATTTCAGCTCTTCTGCAGTAAGCAGAACCGCCTTTGTCCACTCCAGATTGTTAATATTGAATTGCCCCACTGCATAATGACCTGCTTTTGCTTTTTGTAACATTTCTTTTGCTGATACTAACATTGGTCTCTACCTCCTAAATTGATTTGCAATCTCATTATAACCCAGTTTTATGCTTTTGCCAATTATTTATTCTGATTTACAATCAGATTGAGTGCATGCCTTTTATTTTCAATTTCGACCTGATTGTGCTCCCCTCCAAATTCTCCATCCAGCGTCCATGCAATTTTTTCTTCAGACTCTATCCGTATGCAATTTGTCTTAAAATTATCAATCATCTCCGTTTTATCTTCCGCACTCATCAAAGATGTTACAATTTCGTTTAATTCTATCGGATTTTTAGGCTTGCGGATCAACGTTACTTCAAATAAGCCATCATCCAGTTCCACACCAGGTCCCACAAGATTTTTAAACCCTCCCACGGAACGGGCGTTTGTAATCATTCCGTAGATATACTCTGCTTCCAGAACTACATCGTTGGCATACACTTTCAGCATATGGGACGGAACATTGAAAATGCGTTTCGTTCCTTCCAACAGATAAGCCAGATGGCCAAGTATATTCTTTAGGTTCTGATCTGTTTCATAAGAAACATCTGTAAAAAGTCCAAATGCCGCGATATAGACAAAATTCATATGATTGAACAGACCAATGTCCAAAGAACAGGGTTCTCCTGATACGACATCTTTGGCCGCCTGTAATATATTCCTGGATATATTCACACTGCTGGCAAAATCATTCGTACTTCCTGCCGGTATGTACCCCAGCGGTATCTGACTTTGGACGGCCATCAACCCGTTCACCACTTCATCCAAGGTTCCGTCCCCGCCCCCGCATACAATTACATCTACTTCGGATGCCAGTTCCTTCGTTTTTTCATATCCATCCTGAGGCCGCTGTGTAGGGTGGACCGTAACTTCATATCCGGCCTTCACAAACGTATCTATAATCCTGAATAATCTGGAACGAATCTGTCCTTTTCCAGCCCGTGGATTAAATATAAACAGCAGCTTTTTTTTCTTCATAGTGAACTCCTCGCAACATTCTTTGTAATGATTTTACCCTATTCCCCCCGAACATGCAAGAAAAGCTGCCACCGGCAGCTTTTCTTGCATCTCTTTAATTAAACTCTGCCTGTTACACCAATTCAATCAGAACTTCCATGGCAGCATCACCCTTACGCTGTCCGATTTTTACAATACGTGTGTATCCACCGTTACGGTTCGCATACTTAGGTGCAATTTCGTCAAACATCTTAGCAGCCAGATCTACCTCTTTTGTATTCTTTTTCTTCCCTTTGTTCTCCTTTGGAACTTCCGTTACAGGATAGAATACCTTCATCATCTGACGACGTGCATGAAGTCTGGAAGGTGCGTCTTTTTTGATTTCCTTCTGTACTTCATCATATACGGTAACCTTCTTGCCATCGACAACTTCTTTTACTCTTTTGCCGTCGGAATCCTTTTTCGGAACCTTTGCAGTTACGGTTACAGTCTCATAGTTATCCTTTTCACGTACTGCCAAAGCAATCAATCCTTCCGCAATTTTACGGATTTCTTTTGCCTTGGTTTCTGTTGTACGGATTTTTCCATGAAATAACAGATTTGTTACCTGATTTCTGAGTAAAGCTTTTCTCTGGTCAGATGTTCTGCCGAGTTTTCTATACTTTGCCATTATTCTTTCCTCCATTTGTGGAACGCTGCATCACGCTTCTTCGGTCTTACTGGTGCAGCGCTTTAATTCTACAAATATTCTTCTCTTACACGCTGTGCCAAATAAATGGAACATCGCTTTTATTACTGCTCATCACCGGGGCTCAGCTGAAGACCCAGTTCTTTTAGTTTTGCAAGGACTTCTTCCAAAGATTTACGTCCGAGATTACGGACCTTCATCATATCCTCAGAGGTCTTATTGCAAAGCTCTTCTACCGTATTAATTCCAGCACGTTTTAAGCAATTATAAGAACGTACGGATAACTCCAGTTCATCGATATTCATCTCCAGAACCTTTTCTTTTTCATTATCCTCTTTTTCTATCATAACTTCCGCTGTCTTTGCATTCTCAGAAAGATCAATAAACAGTTTCAGATGCTCACTTAAAACTTTAGCCGCAAGACTGACTGCCTCATCCGGATCAAGGGTACCTCTGGTATAAACATCTAAAGTCAGCTTGTCAAAATCAGTGATCTGACCTACACGGGTGTTTTCTACGGTAAGATTCACACGCTCTACCGGTGTATAGATGGCATCTACTGCAATCACACCGATCGGCATGTCATCTGTTTTGCCTTTATCTGCGCTTACATATCCTCTGCCTCTGGTAATAGTAAGTTCCATGTAGAGCTTGCTGTCAGATCCGCCATTAAGGTGAGCAATTACCTGATCGGGGTTCATGATTTCAATATCCTGATCCACCTGAATATCAGATGCTTTCACTACGCCTTCGCCCTCAAATTCTATATATGCGACTTTGGCTTCGTTCGTCTCACTTGTGTTTTTAATAGCGAGGCTCTTCAGATTCATGATAATCTCTGTAACATCTTCCTTCACCCCTGGAATAGAGCTGAATTCATGTAGCACGCCTTCGATTTTCACCTGGCTCACTGCAGCGCCCGGCAGAGATGAAAGCATAATTCTTCTCAGTGAATTACCCAGTGTTGTCCCATAACCTCTTTCCAGTGGTTCTACTACAAATCTGCCGTACTTTTTGTCTTCAGAAATCTCTGTAATCTCAATTTTCGGTTTGTTAAAATCAAACACTCGAAAGCCCCTCCTTATAATATTGATTGGCTTGTTACTAAACTATTACTTAGAGTACAACTCGACGATAAGCATCTCATCCACAGGAACATCAATTACTTCACGGGAAGGTACTTCTTTCACGTTTCCCTGAAGAGCCTCCTGATTTACATCCAGCCATTCAGGAAACAGACGTCCGCCTGTTGCATCCAGAATGTCCTTATATCTCTGAGAGTTCTTCTTGCTTTCTCTGATTTCAACAACATCGCCTGCCTTTACCTGATAAGAAGGGATATTCACCTGCTTGCCGTTCACCAGTACATGCTTATGATCGACAATCTGCCTTGCTTCTCTTCTTGTTCTTGCCAGACCCATGCGGAAGATAACATTGTCCAGACGCAGTTCCAGAAGTGTCATCAGGTTTGCACCTGTCTGGCCCGTCATCTTATCGGCTTTCTTATAGTAATTACGGAAAGGTTTTTCCAACACTCCGTAAATGAATTTTGCTTTTTGTTTTTCTCTTAACTGAAGTCCATACTCGGACATCTTCCTGTTCGTACGTCTTAACTGACGTGTGGATTTTTTATCAATTCCTAAATACACCGGGTCCAACCCTAAAGATCTGCATCTTTTCAGAACCGGAACTCTATCTACTGCCATTGTAATGACCTCCTAATTAGACTCTTCTTCGTTTTGGTGGGCGGCAACCATTGTGTGGTACTGGTGTTACGTCGCGAATACTGGTTACTTCCAGGCCGCATGCCTGCAATGCACGAATTGCAGCCTCTCGTCCTGATCCGGGACCCTTTACAAATACGTCAACTATTTTCAAACCATGTACCAATGCTGCTTTGGTTGCAGTTTCTGCTGCCATCTGAGCTGCATAAGGGGTAGATTTCCTTGAACCTCTAAATCCAAGACCACCAGCACTTGCCCATGAAAGAGCATTTCCAGCAGTATCTGTCAAAGTTACAATCGTATTATTGAAAGATGAC
>CAMKHH010000149.1 GCA_946412445.1 uncultured Eubacterium sp. | reverse complement strand
TGCTGCCAGCTGGCCTTTTTTTACCTCAAATGAAATACCCTTTAGTACTTTTTTGTTCTTAAAGTTCTTGGTTATTTCTTGAAATCTTATCATAAAAATTCACACCTCTTTTAATTTCCGTTGCAAAGTAACAACCTAATTATATATGTAAGTTGTCACTTTGTCAAATTTGAGGCGTTTATAAAAAGACAGGCTGCATTAATCAGTTTCCCCGGAAATTGGCGGATACAAAAAGTTCCTAACCCGTTCATAGGAAGCATCGTCCCCAATACAATAAAAGATATCCCCCTCCTGAAAGATAGCATACGGTCCCGGTGAAATGATGAGGACGTCCTTTCTTTTAATTCCTACAATGGTAGACTGTGTGTTATGCCAAAAATTAATATCCGAGCTGGCTTTATTCAGATAGGGTGTATGACTGGTAATTTCTATTTCGTAAGGAACAAGAGGATTAACAGAATGCAGCCGTTTGGTCTTATCCATTAATCTGGCGATATTTTTACTGACTTCTTCCATTTCTTCTGTCTGTCTTTTTAAACCTGTTAATATTTCCACCCTAAGCTGATCTACGGTATCGTAATCCCGGTACTGATTCCTGAAATCCACTGCTTTTTCAAGGGATAAAATGATAACACCGCTACCCTTCGTAATATCCACAATATTTAAATCGGATAAGACGCATAACGCACGCCTGGCTGTTTCACTGGACACGCCATATTGGCTTGCTATATGTGATCTGGCAAATATTTTATCTCCCACCCTATATTGCCCGTCTGCAATTTTGGAAGCAATATCAATGGCAATCTGGAGATATCTCGCATTGGTAATTTTTGATTTTTCCTGCATTGTAATCTCTCTTCCTCAACTCAATTCTTCTACAAGTATTCGTATTATATCACAGGATACTCTCTTTTTCTATATGAAGCCCGAAACTGCGGGTCTGGCTGAACTGTTGAGATGTAAAGCAGCAATTCGTCCAGCTCTGTTGCTCTACATCATTCCGGCCAGAATCACACTGGCTGCCAATCCGATAAATGTGGCAAACAGCGCACCCGCCAACGTGTACCGTGTTTTTGTCACCTTCGCTGCTACAAAGTACACGGACATCGTATAGAAAATGGTCTCTGTACAGGACATGGAGATGGATGCCGCAAGACCTATAAAGGAATCTGTTCCATAGTTCTTGTAGATATCCAGTAAAAGTCCTGTGGACGCCGAGGAGGAAAACATCTTGACAATAGAAAGAGGAACAAGCTGGGTAGGAAAACCGACAGGGTTCAATATGACCCCCAGCAGCTTTGACAGTAAATCCAGAAATCCTGAAGCCCGCAGAACTCCCACCGCCACCATAAGTCCTATTAAAGTAGGCAGAATCGTGACTACGGTCTTCAACCCATCCTTTGCTCCGACCACAAATTCCTCATAAATATTTTGCTTCTGCAGAATTCCATACCCCACAATATAAAACAGGATGAGAGGTATCATGAAGTCCGAAAGGTATAAAAGTATTTTCATAAGCGCCTCCTATTCTTTACAGTTTACGGACGGCTTTTACAAAACAGAACTATCTTTTTTCCCGATTATCATCTAAAATAGAAGGCAGAGGAAAAAGGTTTGAGACTTACTCAGAGTTTACAGCAGAGAAAGGAGTTTTATATGATTATCAGAAATGCAGTTATGTTTAACAGTGATTTTCAGTTTGAAAAAAGAGATATCCAAATTAAAAATGGTGTTTTTGCGGAATCCTCCGAACCGGACAGCGAAGTGATTGATGGCAGCGGGCTCTATGCAATTCCTGGCCTGACTGATGTTCATTTTCATGGATGCACGGGATATGATTTTTGTGACGGTACAGAAGAAGCAATTCAGGCGATTGCCGATTATCAGCTAAAGCAGGGGATTACCAACATCGTCCCCGCTACCATGACTTTCGACGAAAAACGGTTGACTGATATTATGCGTACAGCTAAAGCTCATAAGAATAAATCAGGTGCAGATTTATGCGGAATCAACATGGAAGGTCCCTTCATATCCACTGCAAAAAAGGGGGCTCAAAATCCCCGTTATATACACAATCCTGATATTGACATGTTCCGCCGTCTTCAGGATGCATCCGGCGGACTGATTAAGCTTGTGGATATTGCACCGGAAGAAGAAAGCTCCATGGAATTTATCGAAGCCCTAAAGGATGAAGTTACAGTTTCCATCGCACATACCACAGCAGATTATGAAACCGCGGATCTGGCATTTTCGAAGGGTGTAAAGCAGGTTACACACCTGTACAATGCCATGCCTCCGTTTACACACAGGGCTCCCGGAGTAATCGGAGCGGCCTTTGACCATAAGAATGTCTATGTGGAATTAATCTGTGATGGTATCCATATCCATCCTTCTGTTGTCCGTGCAACCTTTCAGCTATTTGGTGATGACCGGGTAGTTCTGATCAGTGACAGTATGATGGCTGCCGGATTAGCGGATGGAAACTATTCTCTGGGCGGACAGGGAGTGAAAGTCACCGGCTCACTTGCCACTCTTTCAGACGGCACAATCGCAGGTTCCGTTACAAATCTTATGAAGTGTATGCGTATTGCAGTTCAAAAGATGGGTGTCCCTCTGGAAAGTGCGGTAAAGGCTGCAGCCGTAAATCCCGCAAAATCCGTTGGCATCTTTGACCGTTACGGCAGTATTGAGCCCGGTAAAATCGGCAATGTTCTGCTGTTGGATAAGGAGCTTAATCTTATAGCCGTCATCCAAAGGGGAAAGGCCATTTAAGGGAGTGTCAAGCTTTCCATTCCCACTGATCCACATTATTTACCAAAGACCAGCCCTGTCCATGGGGATGAACCTTCTGCTCTCCTATATGGAGTGCATCCTTTACAAAATACAGGTGATCCGCGCTGCATATCCAGATCCAGGGTAAATCTCCGTTGATACCGCCTTTTCCATCCCACTGTGCATCCAGCCAGAACTCATAGGAGGTTTCCAGAGAAGGCGCTTCAAGGGCTTTGTCCATATATTTGTCTACAGCAGAATTAAAGTAGGGGGAGTATTTCGCATACTTCGTCCCACGTTCACTGTGATAGAGATTATATAATTCCATCGGTGTATGGGAACCCAATCCCCAGATTACAGCCTTGGTCTGTGCCTCATTATAGATGACATCCCTGTCAGCACCGGAAAGATTCACCCGGATTCCAATTTCCTCCAGTTGAGCGCTTATTTCTCCTGCCAGCTTGCTGCGGATGGAATCCGAAGGATCATACAGCATCGTAAATTCCGCCTTTAAACCGTCTTTTTCACGTATTCCATCCGCTCCTGTTGTCCAGCCCGCACCTTCCAGAAGCTGCCTGGCTTCATCGGGAGCATAAGAAACTTCCGCATCAACTTTGTACCATGGCATCTTATCACAGATGCCATAGGCAGGTGTTCCATATTCTTTTAATACCTTTTCAACAATATCGTCCCTGTCAATTCCAATATTAATTGCACGGCGGATCGTCAGGTCCGCAGTTACATCATTTCCGATTGAAGTGCCTCCCTCTTCCTTTTCCTTCACAGCGGGAAGATTAAATCCAAAGGTATCGACAGAAACAAGCTCCTGAAGCTGATATCCTGCCGCCTCCTCATCCGCGTAGTCCGCCGATGTATAAGCAACATCCGTCTTCCCTGTCTGCGCTGCCTTCAAAGACTCTTCTTCATTCATAAACAGAACGGTAAGCTTTTCCGTCTTAATCTCATCCCCATAGTAATCCGGATTTGCTTCAAAAACCGCCTGCTCCCCCTGCTTCCACTGCCTGAGTACATAGCGCCCCGACCCGACCGGATTCTTTCCGTAGGTTTCACTATATGCATGTTCAGGAACGATTCCGACCTCCGACATCGTATACGGCCAGATATTAAACGGTTCATTCATATGGAACTCTACCGTATTTTCATCAACGGCTTCAGCCTCCTTTAATTTACTCAGATCATTCAGGCTTCTGGAATTCCTGCATTGATTATAAGTAAAGGCCACATCCTTTGCCGTCAGCTTCTCTCCATCCGTAAATCTGACATCCTCCCGAATATCAACCGTCCAGGTCAATCCGTCTTCGCTGACATTGTAATCCACAGCCAGATCGTTCTGGAGTTTTAAATCCACCGTAGTTGAAGTAAGCGTACTTTGAATCAACGGTTCATGTATATGTTCACCGGCTCCCCATCCGTGGATCGGATCGAACCCGTCTTCCGGCTCTGCCGAAACCGGCATTGTCACAATTACAGAATCTTTATGGGTCTGTACCCCACAGCCTGCCAATAATCCTGTCAGTATCATGCCCGGCAGTACTATGACAAGTAACTTCTTTTCCATGTCCCCTTCCTCCCCGTTTTTGAATATGACACGGTGTTTTACTCTTTTTTAAAGTCCCTCTTTATGTTTTCGATCAGTTCCACATCTGAATCCGTCAGGCGGATATTTGAAACATAATTTTTCCCACTCTCCATGGTAACGTTAACCTCTATTACAGTTCCCTCCTGCAGTGCTTCTTCGGAAACCGCCTCAAAAAACCTGGTCAGCCTGGGATGACGGCTGAGAAATTGCTCATAGTCATTTTTATATTGTAAAAATTTCATTGGATTAATAGCCATATTTTTTTCTCCTGTTTCTTATTTTATCTTTTACTGCTCTCTATATTA
>CAMKHH010000148.1 GCA_946412445.1 uncultured Eubacterium sp. | reverse complement strand
CCAGAATATGTAATATAATTATAAAATATGTGGAAAGCAATGGCGAACATACGTATAGCAGCGGCAATGCCACGGACATCGAGGTAATGGGCAGACCACGGTAATACTTTCCGGCTTCATCGGTCTCATCCTGTCTTTTTTCTTCCATTACGTTAAAAAATCCAAGCCGTATGACACCGGCAAGTCCATAAAAAATCAGAATTGCAATACTGTAAATCCGACACATACCCAGATAATAGCAGATAATAATAGGAAATGCGCCAAAACAGACCACATCACATAAGGAATCTATCTGAATTCCAAAACGCTTCTCATCTTCTGTACGATTTTTCTTTGTCCTTGCTATCTTCCCATCAAACATATCACACAGGCCGGAAAAGGCCAGGCAGAAGATTGCCCAGTGAGGATGTCCGGACGCCGCACAAAAAATTCCACTGATAGCGGATGCAAAACTTATATAGGTAAGTACTACGGTATAATCATAAAAACCAATCACTGTTATCCCTCATCTTTCGAAATTATTTTCTTTTCCTTCGTTTCCGGAAAAACCCAGGCCGCTGCACGGTCAAATACTTTGCCATAGGTCTCTGCAATTTTGGTACAATGGCCAAGGCGGAAGCATATTTCAGCCAGTATTACCCCCCCTGCTATATCTACTAATACATGTTGCTTCGTAGTTAATGTGGATATAAATACCATGACTGCCATAATACAGGAGAATATCTGATACCATAAGGGGATTCCTTTCTTTCCCCTGATTCCGATAAAACAGAACCAGCTGACCAGGCAATGTATGGAAGGGAACAGGTTAGAAGCTGAATCAATCGAATACAGCCAGCTCATGGCACTGTTCCAGAATCCGCCTTCTGTGATTACAGGCCTGATATTGGTCGTTGGGTATATAAGGAAAAAAAGCAAACACACACAACGCGATATAAAATCGCCTGCAAAAAACTGATATACACTTTTTTTATCCTGCTTTGCAATCAATATATAGTTTACAAACCAGAAGAGATAACAGCCAAAATATATGATCAGCGTCTCAGGTACAAAAGGTATTTTCTGATCCAGACTGCTTTCGATATTGTGGTGGTACCAGTTGCCTGCAATCAGCTTTGAGCCTCCATATACAACATTATTAAACATAAATGCACAGACGACCGGTAAAAAACCATAGTCCGGCATAATACTGGTTATTATCTTTCGTATTTTATCCATTCCTTTTATCCACTATATCTTTCCCTCTTTTCTCCAAAACCTGCCTTAGTATATCAATTCATTACGGGATACTCAAGTACTTTTCAAAATTCTTAAACAATTTTTAAGCATTTTATACCAAAGTATGCAAGAAAAGCTGCCAGTGGCAGGTTTTCTGTAAACCAAAGTATGCAAGAAAAGCTGCCAGTGGCAGGTTTTCTGTATTATTTTCTGTTAGAATACCACTTTTCCAGAAAACATAATCCCTGATATAAAACCATGGCTATCACGCATAGAATTACAATTGATAAAATCAGCCAATTCAGTTTAAAGACTTGGCTGGAATATATAATCAGATAACCAAGTCCCTGTCTTGCACCTATAAACTCCCCTATAACTACACCAACCAGACATAATCCGATATCCACTTTCAGAATACTGAGCAGATAGGGCGTGGAGGCCGGGAGCACTACTTTTGTAAGTACCTGATGCTTCTTTCCTCCGAGCGTATAAATCAGCTTCATCTTTTCCTGTCCGACCTCCTGGAATCCCTGATAGAGACTGATAATCGAACCAAAAATAGCTACCGACATACCGGCTATAATAATCGTCTTCATATTCGCACCCAGCCAGACAATCAAAAGTGGGGCCAGGGCCGATTTCGGCAATGAGTTGAGTACGATAAAATATGGTTCCGACACAGCGGCAAACCTTGGAAAAACCCAAAGCAGAATTGCAGTCAGAACCGTAAATAATATCGTGAGTGCAAAGCTAATCAATGTTTCAGCCAGCGTTACCCCTACATGTACCGGCAGACTGTGATCCTTCATCATATTATAGAAAGTCTGGATTACCTGCACCGGACTGCTGAATATAAAGGAATCAATCCATCCAAAATCCGAAGCACACTGCCATACAGACAGAAAAGCAAGCAGTATAAATATTCTGAGAAAACGAACCTGATGCTTTTCCTTAAGCTGTTTCTTAAGATACGCTTCCTGCGCTGTACATGTCTTCATAGCTGTTCAACTCCTTCCAGATTGTATTAAAATATGTCTTAAATGCCGGTGCATTTCTGGATGTCATTGGTGTCCTGTTCGGAATATCCATATCTATATCTACAGTACTTTTTACAATCGCAGGCCGCCTGGACAGTACGATTACCTGGTCAGCCATGCTGATTGCTTCAGAAATATCATGAGTCACAAGCAACGCTGTCTTTTTCTGTGTCTTAAGAATTTGTCCTATATCATCCGCCACTGAAAGCCTGGTCTGATAATCCAAAGCCGAAAACGGCTCATCCAGAAGGAGTAGTGCAGGTTCCAATGCTAAAGTCCGAATTAAGGCAGCCCTCTGGCGCATGCCTCCGGACAGCTGGGACGGACGGGCATTCCGAAATTCTTCCAGGCCATACGTCTTCAGCATCTGTTCAACCTTTTCCTTTGTGCTGTCGTTCAATTTCTTCTGTATCTCCAGCCCCAGTGTTACATTGCGGTAGATGGTACGCCATTCAAAGAGATGGTCCTTCTGCAGCATATAACCGATGTTAATGTCAGCTTCCGCCAAAGGTTTCCCTTTTATAAAAATAGAACCGGATTCCGGCTTTATTAAACCGGATATCAGGTTCAGAATTGTACTCTTCCCGCATCCGCTGGGGCCTACCACAGCCACAAATTCTCCTTCTCTGACCTTAAAATTTATGTCTGATAAGGCTTCAGTTTCCCCTTCCATACTGTGATAAGAAAAGCATATATTCTTAAGCTCCAAAAGTGGCTCCATACGACACCTCCTGTGCATGTTGTGTTTTCGTAAAGGTCTTCTCTTTTTAAGATATGCATTTACCGTGAAAATTGATTAATACTTGATTAGAACTCAATATTTATGCTATAATGAGCATACTTTATTTTCACAATAAACATAAAAAAGGAAGAGGCAATATGATCCAATCAAGAACACATACCTGCGGTGAACTTCGCAGCCGGAATATCGGCGAAAAAGTAATCTTAGCCGGCTGGTATGAAAACATTAGAAAAGTATCTAAAAATCTCGGTTTCCTAATCCTCAGGGATTTTTATGGCACAACTCAGATTGTAATTGAAACAGAAGAGATGATGAATATCATGGATGGAATCAACAATGAGTCCACCATTTCAGTTGAAGGAACTGTAAGAGAACGCTCCAGTAAAAATCCTGCACTTGCTACAGGTGATATTGAGGTGGTTCCGGACAAAATCAAGGTGCTGGGCACTTGTATCCATAATGCACTGCCATTTGAAATCAACCGCTCTACAGAAGCGGATGAAAACTTCCGTCTGAGATATCGTTATCTGGATTTACGGAATCCGGATGTTAAAAGTAAAATTGTATTAAGAAGCAAGATTGTTGCTGAATTAAGACAGCGGATGACGGATCTTGGCTTTTTGGAAATTACCACTCCCATTCTTACCTGCTCTTCTCCTGAGGGTGCACGTGATTATCTTGTTCCATCAAGAGTTCATCCTGGTAAATTTTATGCACTTCCACAGGCACCGCAACAGTTTAAGCAGATTTTAATGGCATCCGGATTTGACCGGTATTTTCAGATTGCTCCCTGTTTCCGGGATGAGGATGCCCGGGCGGACCGCTCTCCAGGAGAATTCTATCAGCTGGATATGGAGATGGCGTTTGCCACACAGGAGGATGTCTTTTCTATTATTGAAGAGGTACTTCCACCGGTATTTGAAAAACACGGTGTTTATAAGGCAGCTTCCAAGGCTCCGTTCGTCCGTATTCCTTACCTTGAGGCAATGGACAAGTATGGCTCTGATAAACCAGATCTTCGAATCGACTTAACCGTTCAGGATGCAACCGAATGCATGTCTGACTGCGGATTTGAACCTTTTTCCGGAAATGTAGTAAAGGCTGTCGTCGTTGATCAATTCACCGCTACCCGTAAAGTAATTGATAAAATCTGCAACGATGTGTTCATACAGACGGACAATAAGGCATATTGGTTCAAGCTGGATGAAAAGGGCGAATTTGTTGGCGGAATCAGCAAATTCCTGATTGATATAAAAGATAGGGTAATTGAAGCCTTGAACTTAAAACCAGGAGACTTCGTTGGTCTCGCTGCCGGAAAGAAGTTAAAAGCTCAAAAAACAGCAGGCGTCCTTCGTAACATGTTAGGTGCCAACTGCGAAGCTCATATGAAAAAGAACTGCTATGAGTTCTGCTGGATTGTAGATTTCCCAATGTACGAAATCGGAGATGAATCCGGTGAGCTGGAATTCTGCCACAATCCATTTTCCATGCCGCAGGGGGGTATGGAAGCATTGCTTGACCAGGAACCAACTGAGATACTTGCCTACCAGTATGATCTCGTATGTAATGGTGTGGAATTATCTTCCGGCGCAGTTCGTAATCACGACCCGGAAATCATGGTTAAGGCCTTCAATATCATAGGACTTGGAGAAGATGACGTAAAAGCCAAGTTTCCTGCCATGTACAACGCATT
>CAMKHH010000147.1 GCA_946412445.1 uncultured Eubacterium sp. | reverse complement strand
TCTTTGGATATAACTTATAAAAGTTCTTCAGCTCTGTGTTTTTTAAAATCTCTGTATGCAGTGCAGCCACTCCATTTACCGAAAAGCCATAGTGGATATCCATGTGAGCCATGTGTACTCGCTTTTTTTCATCAATGATATACGTGGTTTCATCTTTACATTTTGCCCGCACTCTGCTGTCCAGTTCTCTGATGATTGGAAGCAGATGAGGTACCACCTGTTCCAGATAAGCCATCGGCCACTTTTCCAGCGCCTCAGCCAGAATCGTATGATTTGTGTAAGCGCAGGTCTTACTCACAATCTCAATTGCCTCATCCATGGAAAATCCTCTTTGTATAAGCAGACGTATTAATTCCGGAATTACCATGGAGGGATGGGTGTCGTTAATCTGTATCACTACATAATCATACAGCCTGTGAATATCATGCCCCTTCTCTTCACACTCTTTTAAAATCAACTGCGCGCCATTACTGACCATAAAATACTGCTGATAGATTCTGAGCATGCGCCCCGCATCATCGGAATCATCCGGGTAAAGAAATAATGTCAGGTTCTTCTGAATCTGATATTTATCAAAATCGATACTGTCTTCCGGTACGATGCCTTCATCCACAGAGTCCACATCAAATAAGTGCAGTCTGTTACATCCGGATTCATAGCCCGGCACATCGATATCATACAGTACGGACTGCATGGAGAAATTTTTAAAGGGAACTGTAAATGTAACCGGCTTACGCATGAGCCAACTTTCCTGTGTAATCCATGGATTTTTTGTCTCCTTCTGCTTATTGTTCACAAACTGCTGGCGAAACAGACCAAAGTGATAATTGAGCCCGATCCCGTCTCCCGGCAGCCCTAACGTAGCTATTGAATCCAAAAAACAGGCAGCAAGACGCCCCAGACCCCCATTCCCAAGGGAAGGTTCCATCTCTGTCTCCTCAATTTCACATAGCTTTAAGCCATGCCCGGCCAGTGTCTGCTCCACTTCCTCGTAAAGTCCCAGATTAATCAGGTTGTTGGACAAAAGCTTACCAATCAGAAATTCCGCGGAAATATAGTAAAGCTTCTTCTTTCCTTCATTTTCAGGGAGATTGGAAGTCTCCTCTTTAGTGATAAAAAGCAGTGCTGTAAAAATTTCCTCTTTTGTACAAGAATCAATACCTCTTCCAAAACGCTCAAGTAAAATATTCTGCAATCTTTCTTCCATGGATATATTCCTTTCCTATATATTAGTTTTTTCACACGCAGCCGTTGATTCCCGGACCAACAGCTCGCCGTCGAAGATCAGGCGCTTTGGCTGCTCCTTGTTCTTTATCATCTCAAACAAAAGATCCGCCGTGGCCAGTGCGATTTCTTCCACCGGCTGTCGGATTGTCGTAATGGACGGAATATAAAACTCTCCGGCATCCATACCGTCAAACCCGGCCACGGAACAGTCTTCCGGTACCCGGATTCCCTCTTCCTTCAGCGCCCTGCAGGCACCGATCGCCAGAGTATCCGAGGTCGCATACAGAGCAGTAAAGGCGGTATCACGTTTCAACAACTTTTTCGTGATTTTATAGCCTGACCGGAACGAATATTGATCCACATTCTTTTCCATGTAGCAGACCAGCTTCTCATCCAAAGGAATCCCATGCTTCTCCAACGCCCTGCAATAGCCCATCAGGCGCAGTTTACCAATGCTTTCATCTTCCCTGCACGCTGTAATAATTGCAATTCTCCGGTGCCCCAGTCCAATCAGATAGTCAGTCATCTTATAACTTTCTGCAAAATCATCTACCGACACACTTGCGCAGGCATCTGCTTTAGCATCTGTGGAATAAATGGTGCTTAAGACATAAGGAATTTCCATCTGCAGCATTTTATCCCGTGGATGTGAAAAGTTTCCTCCCAGAAATACAATCCCACGCAGCTTCTTTTCTTTGGCAACTTTAAGAGCCACGTCAATCTCATCCTCCCCTTCTTCCACTCTCTGCAGGATGCAGCTATAGCCCCTGTCGTGACAGGCCTTCTCAATTATGCTTAGCAGTTGATTGAAGAACGTATTCCCAATCCCCTTGATCAGCACTGCAATCGCCCTGGCATCTGACCGCTTCAAGTTGCGGGCACTGTTATTCGGCACATAGTTGGATTCTTTTATGATACGCAGAATCATTGCCTTCGTCTCAGGATTAATGTCCGGGTGATCATTCATCGCTCTTGATACGGTACTGACACCGACTTTACATCTTTTAGCTATATCTTTTATTGTCATCTACGCAGGCAGCCTCCCATACAGCTTTGTAATACCCTTCATCCTGTCCAATAATTTATCACCAATCTCGCCGGGGAGCAGCCTCCACTTCCAGTTTGTTCCAAGTGTGGAGGGCGTATTAATTCTGGCTTCGCTTCCCAGGCAAAGATAATCCTGTATCGGAATTACAGCGAGATCGGCTACCGAGGCAAGAGCCAGACGGATAAAGTCCCAGGGAAGCTCCTTCCTTGCGGTTTTTGCATTGTGCATATAACGTCTTGCAAACTTCCGGTCCTCAAGAGCCATCTCTCCCAGCCACCCCAGTATTGTGTTGTTATCATGAGTCCCCGTATATACAACACAATTATGCTGGTAGTTATGGGGCAGATAATCACTCTCTTCTCTTGAGTCAAATGCAAACTGCAATACCTTCATCCCGGGATACCCTGTATCCCTTACCAGTTTTAAGACACTCTCCGTCAGATACCCCAGATCCTCTGCAATAATATCCACAGTCCCAAGCTTTTCTTTCATAGACTGAAACAGGGACAGTCCCGGGCCTTTTTCCCACCAGCCGAACTCTGCTGTGGCATCTCCATAGGGAATTGCATAATACTCGTCAAATCCCCGAAAATGATCGACCCGTACCGTATCATAGAGTGTAAAGGAGTACTTCATCCGGCGAATCCACCATTCGAATCCCGTCGCCTTATGATACTCCCAGCGATACAGCGGATTCCCCCATAGCTGTCCTGTTTTGGAAAATGCATCAGGGGGACAGCCTGCCACCGCCACAGGGTTTCCCTTCTCATCAAACTGAAACAGCTCCGGATTCGCCCAGGTATCCGCACTGTCAAATGCCACATAGATGGGGATATCTCCGATAATGCGTATTCCGTTAGCATTGGCATAGGACTTAAGCGTCCTCCACTGCTTTATAAATTCATATTGCTGAAAACGGAAGAACTGAATCTCCTCCGCCAGCTCCTCCTGCTTTTCTTTCAAGGCTCCGGCTTCTCTTTGCTTCAGCTCCTCACTCCACTGGCTCCAGCTTATTCCCCCCAGACTGTTCTTTACCGCCATATAGAGGCAGTAGTCCTCCAGCCACCAGGAGTTCTCCATCACAAATATTTCAAACTCCGTATCTGGAGAAAATATACCGGGGATTATCCCCAAAATCGCAAGCCCCACATTCCGCCTTTGTTAACAGTCCCTCCGCTATTAAGGCTTCCAGATCAATATAATATGGATTTCCCGCATAAGTCGAGAAGGACTGGTAGGGGGAATCTCCATATCCGGTAGCACCCAAGGGGAGAATCTGCCAGTTCTTCTGTCCTCCCCTTTTCAGCTGATCCACAAATGCAAAAGCCTCTTTTGAAAAGCTCCCAATCCCATATCTTGAGGGCAATGCCGAAATAGGGAGTAATACACCGCTTGTTCTCATAATCCACTCCTTACTCAAATAAATTTTGTAAAAATCTGATTCCAGGAACGTTTCCGGTAACGTTTCCAATCATGCTCTAAGAGTACCATATGAATTTCATGATTTCAAGAATTATTTGTATTCAAAACAGGGCAAAATAAAAAAGTGCACAGGCACTTTTTTATCAAAAGATAAGAGAAACTGTAGTCCCTTTTCCCAATGCACTCTTCATATGAATCTTTGCATCATGCAATATGGCGCCATGCTTTACAATCGAAAGCCCCAGGCCCGTACCTCCTGTTTCCCTGGAATGGCTTTTATCCACCCGGTAGAAACGCTCAAAAATTCTTTCCTGATCTTCTTTAGCAATTCCTATTCCATTATCGCGTACCCGGATCTCTGTCTTACCGCCAGATTTTGTCAGGATGCAGATCTCTACAAAGCCTCCCGGATGGTTATACTTGAGCGCATTGTCACAGAGATTGAAAATCATCTCATACAACACCTGATAGTTTCCTGTCACTACTGCTTTTTCTCCCCGGATTTCCATCCGTACATGCGCTTTATCGGCCTTGAGTGTCAGACGTCTCTCCACTTCTTTGGCAATTTCCAGCAGATCCACTTTCTCCATGGAAAGGGATTTCTCCTGCTCATCCAGCCGGGAAAGCTTGATGATATCCTCCACCAGTGATGTAAGTCTGTTTGCTTCGCTGTGGATTCTCCCTGCAAATTCCCGGATGTCCCCGGATTTCACCATACCGTTTTCTATGATTTCAGCGTAGCCGGATATGGACATAAGCGGTGTTTTCAACTCATGGGATACATTGGCGGAAAACTCTTTTCTCATCATCTCTGCTTTTTGTCTTTCCGTAATATCCAGGATCAGAATCACAACACCTGTTACTTTTGCTTCTCCCGCTCTTACCGGATTTGCCAGCAGCTGATAAGTTCTCCCCTGAATATCCATCAGCAGGTCTTCGGAGTCTCCTGCAAGTGCTGCCTGAAAAGCATCTCTTAGCTTTTCATTCCGGCTGACGG
>CAMKHH010000146.1 GCA_946412445.1 uncultured Eubacterium sp. | reverse complement strand
TAGACTTTTGTGGATTCAAGAACAAAGTTCTGCTCGTAGCATCTGTTAAATCCGGGATTGAGACTTGGTATGTGCTGTCCTGTGGGTGACTTCAATTCCAGTGTCAGCCTGTTAGGAGAAGGCTGCCAGAGTTCCAGGGGAAATCGGGAATCAGTCGCACCGATACTAAATTCAATTTCTTTTGGGTCCTGTCCTGCGCTCATATTTCCATGATAATGTCTCTGATTATTGCCCTCATTACCGGCAGAGGTACATATGGCAATTCTTGAATAGGTGCCCAGAGTATTCAGATACCAGCTTAATGCACTTTGTCCATCGTGAGCACTTTGACTTGAGCCTATACCAAGACAAAGAATTAAAGGCCGTTTGAGACGTTCTGCAACTGCTCTTATATAGTGAATACCTGCGATAATATTCGTTTCAGGATAACAGAGGGCGTCTTCACGAATGCTGAAAATCCATTTATTTGCTTGCTTTGCGGGTGCAAGTTTTACAACAATCAGCTCTGATTCCGGTGCGACCCCGCTGAAATTGGCAGTTTGATTCCGGCTTCCGGCGGCAATTCCTGCCATCATGGTGCCATGCCCGTTATCATCTGTAGTTGGAACAAGTTCAAAGGAGTCGTTGTTCAGTAAAGACAGATTGATTGCTTCCTGATTATATTCCGACCCAAAGGTAAATTCAGGAGGAGGCGTTCCGCCATCTGCCGTCTGATCCCAGATAGAAAATATCTTGGTGGTACCATCAGACTTTAAAAAGGCATTATGTCTGTAATCAATTCCGGTATCCACAAAACCAATCAGGACGCCTCTCCCGAATAAAGAAAAGTTACTGTTATCCTGAATACTGGTTACACCGGATCTTTGAAGACTGATTGCCGAATTTAATGTGTACAGTGTTGGAAATACGTGATAGGGAAGGTAGCCAAGGTGGCACATACTTAATTTACTGACAGGATAGTGGAGAATTGAATATCTGTCATTTAACTTTGTGAGTGTATACCCTTTTCCTAACTCATTGAGTAATGAGGTATCTACAAGCAAATCAATATAATTTTCATCTATAACTTTATGCATAAGCAGCCCTTTCTTTCAACCGGAGTGCATTTGCAGATAGTTTATGCATATAGGTACGAGTATGTTCATAAAAGTCTGTATATATCAATCGTACAAAAACAGCGCTCTTGTCTTGTACTAAATTCGTACGCAACACACATAGTATCCCGGAATAATATTTTGTATAATATTTTAGAGTGAGACGGAATAGAAAGAACTATAAGATGATGTTACATCATAAAAGGGGGATATTTATGAAAGAGCAAAACAAGGTCAGTCCAATCAGTACAGTGTCCATTTTATCCTTATTCCTGGTATCTATGGGAGTAACAATTGTAACTCCGGCCATGGCCACTTTGGCGGCACACTTTGAGGGAAAAGATGTATCCTGGATTTCTACCTTACCCACACTGTTCGTGGTAATCGCTACTTTTATTGCAGGTGGGGTGATGGGAAAGAAGGTGAAGTACCGTACGTTGGCTATCGTGGCCAGCCTGCTTTATCTGGTGGGAGGCTGTGCTCCGGCATTTTTTGATAATTATACGGGAACCTTGGTCTGCAGAGCCATTCTCGGCTTCGGTCTCGGTCTGATGGCACCTCTTGGCAATGCCTTGATTATAGGATTGTATGAGGGCCAGAAACAGGCATCCATGCTGGGCTATGGAACCTTGTTCATGAATGCCGGAGGTATTATCATGCAGCTTTTGGGCGGCGGGCTGGCAGAAATCGGATGGAATTATACATTCTATGGTCATGCATTCAGTCTGATAGGCTTAATTATGGCATTTTTCCTTCCGGAACCGGAAACTGCACAGGCAGTATCGAAAGATGTGGATGCAAGGCCAAAGGAAAAAGTAAGTGGTACGGTATGGGGAATTGCAATTTTGTTTTTTCTCTTTAATATGTTGAATTATCCGGTCATGATGAATATGTCGGTGTTATTTGCAAAGAGGGATGCCGGCGGTGCGGCGGCAGCAGCAACTGCATTGTCTATGTACACCGTAGCGGGCTGTGTAGCGGGATTTCTATTTGGCAAGATTTTTCAGATTGCACAACGCTGGTGTCTGACACTGGGATATGCCCTGTGTGGGATAGGAGCACTTCTGGTTTATACGGGCAGTCAGGCGGCAGTGATGACCGCCGGGCTGATGATGCTTGGCTTTGGATTTTCTATCATTATGCCGACGTTTTTTGCCTGGATAGGAATCTGTACTCCTCCGGCAACCGTAGCTGCGGCGACGTCTATATTGATGGCACTCATGAATCTGGGGGGATTTGCCAGCTCCTTCTGGCTGAAAATCCTACAGGGAGTTATCGGAGAAAATATGTATAGTGCAATTATAGTAGAAATTGTGATATTCTTTGTAACGGCTGCTGCTTTCATTTTTTATAATCCATTTAAAGTGAAACCGGGAAAAAAATCTGAAGCGTAAGGTTGATTTGTTAATTCTGCATTATAGAAAATAAGACGGGAGGGTTATATTTATGTTGACAAAAAGACAAAATTTACTGGAAACAATCCATGGAGGGAATCCGGATCGGTTTGTGAACCAATATGAATATCTTCAGTTGGTATATGATCCGACAACGCTGGCATCTTTAGGAAACTGTCCAAGGGGTGGAAGCGGACGAAATGGCTGGGGGGTTATGATTCGTTTTCCGGAAAATGTACCTGGTCCGTTCCCGGATACGAGTGGAGAATTCAAAGTTGTAAAGGATGTGACCAGATGGCGCGATTATGTGAAAGCACCGGAGATACATTTTAATGATGAGGAGTGGGCTCCGTTTGTAGCTATGGCAGAGAGTGCTGACCGGAAGGAACAGTTTGTGGCTCCATTTGTAGGACCGGGCATCTTTGAAAAGCTTCATTATCTGATGGGAATGGAAGAAGCAATGATGGCATTTTATGAAGAGCCTGAGGCCATGCATGAATTGATTGATTTTCTGGTGGACTATGAAATATCTGCAGCTGCAGAGATTATAAAACATCTTCATCCGGATGCTTTGTTTCATCATGATGACTGGGGAAGCCAGCGTTCCTCTTTCCTGTCACCGGATATGTTTGGGGAATTTATTGCGCCGGCTTATAAGAAAATCTACGGTTTTTGGAAAGAAAATGGCGCAGAGCTGATTGTACATCACAGCGATTCTTATGCAGCCAATCTGGTACCATATATGATTGATGCAGGCATTGATATCTGGCAGGGAGTTATGTCCACAAATAATGTCCCCGAGCTGGTTCAAAAGTATGGAGGACAGATATCCTTCCATGCAGGTATCGACAATGGGAAAGTGGACCGGGTAGACTGGTCGAAAGAAAACATTATGAATGAAGTGGAAGAGATGTGTAAAGCATGCGGTAAGCTGTATTATATACCCGGAACCACCATGGGAGGACCTGAAAGTACATATCCGGGAGTTTATGAGGCTGTTTCCGAAGCAATTGATGAAATGTCAAAGAAAATGTTTTAAGAATAATAAAAAGGCCGGAGTTTCCTTTTGGAGATTCCGGTTTTTTCATACCAAAGTATGCGAGGAAAGCTGTCAGTGGCAGGTTTATACCACTTACCTGTGGAAAGCAACCACTTACCGAAACAGCATTTACATCTGATCGTTTCTGTGTTTAGATAGACACGTAGAGAGGGGTGGGCGCAGAGATGAGAATACGGATTGAAATTGATCAGGACCTGGAGGAAGAAGAAATCATTATCAAAAGTAGTGTTCTGGATGAGCGGGTTCAGAAAATACAAAATGCTGTCAATGAAGTGATTCAATCCCGGCACAAACTGGTTTTCTACAAGGGGGATACTGCATATTACCTGAAACTGGAGGATATCTTATTTTTCGAGACCGAAGGAAGTGGAGTACAAGCTCACACAAAGCAGGATATTTATCGGATTAAATATAAGTTGTATGAATTAGAAGAGTTGCTGCCTGGATATTTTATGAGAGTGTCCAAATCGGCAATCCTGAATATCAGGTGTATTTATAGTATAAACCGCTCGGTGGCGGCCCCGGTTATCGTGCAGTTTCAGGATAGTCACAAACAGGTATTCGTATCCAGATATTATTATAAGCCGTTAAGAGAGCGGCTGGAAGAGAAGAGGTAAGTGTTATGAAAAAAGGAAAAGTTTTCTGGGGTATATTTTTTATTGCAGCAGCAGTCTTAATAATTGCAGGAAACCTGGGAGGGCTAAAAGGAATCGGAACATGGTCAATTTTATTTTCGGTGTTTTTTGCCGCAACACTTTTGCAAAGTGTGTTCCATGGCAATGTCCCAGGCATCTTATTCTCCCTTGCTTTTCTAATAATTATACATGCAAAGACGTTGGGACTCACAGCCATTACCCCTTGGCCGGTACTTGGAGCTGCCTTGCTCGGAAGTATCGGAATTTCCATTATCTATCATCCGAAGCACTGCCATATAGGACATCATAACTGGGAAGATTATGAGACCGTAGAGACCATAACAGAGAACGATGTGGAATTCAGGACATCCTTTGGCAGCAGTATCAAATATGTGAATGCCGGGAATTTTAAAAGAGCCAGGCTGGATTGCTCTTTTGGCGGTATGAAGGTTTATTTTGACAATGCCGTTCTTCAGGATGGCCAGGCAGTAATTGATATACAGGCATCCTTCAGT
>CAMKHH010000145.1 GCA_946412445.1 uncultured Eubacterium sp. | reverse complement strand
ATCATCATAGGTGTTCCGCTTTAGAAGGCTTTGTATAAGCGCTTCATCCGCCTGCAGCATCGGAACGTACATGTATGGGCCATCTGCTTTTTTGGCATTCTCCAGATTTTGTCTTGTGATTTCAAGCGCATTGGTAAGCTGTGTATGAATCTCTCCCGACAGCTCTTTCATCCACCCGGCAGCTTCTGTCTTTTCCCTTAAGTCCGCTTCGTAAATTTCCAAACAGCCGTCCAGCCACTCCTTTGGAAAAGGATAGCTGACAGCAAAGTCGTAAAGCTTTAATATTAACTTTTCAATTCCGCTGTCACTCTTTCCGGGTGCGTACCACTCTACAAAATCCAGAAAATCCTTTTCTGATTTTTCGTACGCTTCCTCTAAGACCTCCTGCAGCACTTCATTTTTCAAAAGCTTTAGTTCTCCCTCATCCGCAATCCGATAGACCGGATCCAAATCGATCCTATGAAAATAATTTTGAATCACATAGGTACAAAATCCGTGAATTGTCGTAATCTGGGCATTATGTATCAAAGCACTCTGCCTTTGCAGGTGCTCATTCTCCGGGTGTTCTAAAAGCTCTGCTTCGAGTGCATTCCGAATCCGCTCCTTCATCTCTGCCGCCGCCGCCCTGGTGAAGGTCACAACCAGCAAAGAGTCAATATCGACAGGGGCAGCCTCGTCCGTTACCATGGAAAGAATTCTTTCCACAAGCACCGCTGTCTTACCGGAACCAGCTGCCGCACTGACCAGTATGTTCCGGTTCCGTAAATCGATTACCTTCTGTTGTTCCTCTGTCCAGGATACAGCCATACTTATAGTTCCTCTCTCATTTTCTCCAGTATTTCTTCCTGCTTCTCTTTTCTTAAGTTCCGATGTGTAAATCCGTCAATTCTTTCGTCAAAACCACAGATTCCATGATAGGGACAATAGGTACATGCATCCTTATTCTCCAGCTTATAGGGGGATGCCTGCACATAGCCTTCCAGAATCTCCCTCCCTATCTCCTGGATCTTCTGATTTGTAAAGCGGCTGATAACCGAAAATTCCTGCCCGTCGGCCACATGTGAATAACGGTTCAGACTTCCGTTCTTATTATACCCTACGGGAATCACTGCGGAACTGCTTCCGGCCCCCAGTGTCTGATCCTGAAGCTGTATCACATCTTCCTCTGCTCTGGAAAGGCCATCCAGCTTCAGGCTTTGCAAAAGCTTTTGCATGACTGCTTCTTCGCTGTCTCCGTCCGCTGCCGCAACAAGGGGATCTCCGATTTTATAATAGTAGATTCCTGCAGGTTCCACCTCTTTCTCCGGATGCTTTAACTGCTCCAGTTCAAGGGCGGCATTCATATATACCACCAGCTGAATCTGCAGTCCATAGTACAATTCTATCAAATTAAGCGAGGTGTTTCCCGATTTATAATCTATGATTTTTACATAAACCTTATCCTTTGTTTCACAGATATCCATGCGGTCAATCCGCCCTTTAAGCTTCATCTGTTCATCAGCAGAAATATGAATGTTCGTAGCTGACAGATCATCTTCCGTCGCAAAGGAAACCTCAAACCCCTGCGGTTCAAACATCCCTTTCTTAACCTGGGCCTGCAAAGCCCATACGGTTCTTCGAAGCAGACGCTTCACACGGGTAATCATATAATGATTCCTGTGGCTGCTATCAAGAATGGTATTTCCGTAACTATGCACCAGTTCCTCTACACTTTCATCAATGAGTGATTCCCGAAGCTCCTCCGTCAGCTCTTTTAAACGAACACCTCTTTCATTCAGCTTTTTGGAAAACCGTTCCAAGGCCTCATGCATGATGCTTCCCATATCCGCTGCATTGAACTCATAAGTAACACGTTCTGAAAGTTCCAGTCCGTACTTGATAAAATGTGAAAATGCACAGGCCGCAAATTGCTCCAGACGCGTAGCCGAATTCACCAGTACATTGCCGTACATGGCTTTGGCCACTGCCTTGCTCACCGCCTCCACAGGATTCTCATAAAAGGCTGCCTCCACCAGCTCCTGCATCTGGTTTCTGTGCGTACCGTCTTTACAATACCAGGTATAGAGCTCTTTCCAGATTGGGGACTCTTTTCCCTCCTTCCATTGCCTCAGTCCGTCAATCCAGGGCATTATGGCATCCCTTTGTGTCTCCATACGCTCCAGATCACATGCTTCACGGACCTCCCGGACTTCTATCCTCGGGTATTGTTTCAGAATCATCCCGATCAGATACGCCGGAAGCAGGGCTTCTCCCTTACTGCTCGATTTGCAGTAGGACAGGCAAAGCTTTTTTGATGGCTTCGTCAGGTTCAAGTAGAGATAAAACCTCTGCATATACATCTCTTCCCGACTGGTAGGCGCCAGCTCCACGTCCTTCGAATACAGATATTCCCGGTCTGTCTCTGATAAAATTCCGTTCCTTGAAACAGGCTTTGGAATCACTCCTTCATTAATCCCCACGAAAAACAGGATTTTAACATCTTTTAATCTGGTACGTTCCATATCACCAATCATCACCTGATCGGCAGTGGGTGGAATCAGTCCTACCTTTGCCTCCAGAATTCCTGCCTCCAGGATTTCCTGATACTGAACCATACGGACCTTTTCCTGTCCCAGCACCTCTACCAGCTTATCCAGAAGATTCATCATGATGCCAAAAATCTGACTATACTCTCTCTCCATTGCCGTATTGCCGGCTCTCTGAAACGCTTCTTCCTGTATTTTCACTTTTTCCTGAATCCGGCAATCCCAAATCAACTGATAAAGCGCCCTTGTCCGTTCTTCAACTGTGAGATTTTTTTTCTTGAACGCATGAACGAATGAACCAATCTCACCCATCAGGCGTTTTCTAAGGGCTTCGACAGACACAAGCGCAGACTTATCCATACCCCGGTAAACACGGACCCAAGACTCCTCATATCTCCGTATTCCCCGGATTCCAAGGGCAATTACATAGTTCTCCAGCTCATCTGTTTCCCGAACAGACAAGCAGCTCATGCCACATCTTAAGTATCGGAATACGCTCTCATAGCTGAAATTCTGAACGACTAAATCCACTGCTGAACGCATGAATTCCACCAGCGTATTCATTAAAACAGAATGCTTTTCATCCACAAAGCAGGGGATATCCAGTTTCTGGAATACTTCCTCTGCATAATGTCCATAAGTTTCAAGTGCTCCAGTCACCACTGCAAAATCCTTATAACGAAGCCCCTGTTCCCGGACGGTTTTATGGATTTGGCGAGCCACATCCTCCAGCTCTGTTTTTGGATTCTCCATAACGCTTATGGTAATTTCATCCTGATTTTCCTTATATTGTCTGCCGTTATACCGGAAGATATTGGCCTCAAGCGCCTTAAGTGCAGGAGCGTGCGCAAACCGGCTGTTTCCGTTATGCTCCAGATAAACTGTCTCCTCTATTTCAACCCGCTTCTCCTGGCAGATGTGTGTCAGCTTTTGTATCATCTTCTTTGTCATGGAGAACAGTCTATGAGGACCCTCATAGTGAAATGCATCCTCTTCCTTATCGATGGTGCCGGTCACCATCACACGTTCACACAGGTGCAGCAATTCTCCCACAACCTGATTCTGTACCGGTGTGAATCCGGTAAATCCATCCAAAAGCACCGTACTTCCCCGCACGAGCCTGGACTCCCCCATCCGCCTGCATAGCACATCCAGAATTTCTTCTCCTGAGATATAACGATCCTCTATAAATTCCATGAATCCTTTATAAATCACAGAGACATCTGAAAGCTTGCCGGCCAGTAAGGGTTTGGTTTTCGCCTCCTCTGCCCATTGTTCCAGACCGCTTACATCCACCTGATATTGCATCAGCTCGGAAACCAGGGATTTCATCTGTGATATGGAACCCATCCGCTTTAAGTTTGCTCCCAGAATGTTCAGATTTTTCTGCTGCTCCTGGGCTACACGCTGTAAAACATAAGTCTTTCCGGATTCTTCCAGTACAGGATGCGGCGCTCCCCCCACTTCCTCCAACACCCGGTAGGCCAGGCGGTGAAAGCTTAAGACATCGATGTTCAATATGGCCTTATTCGGATGCAGAGATACCAGTTCTTTCTGGGTCTGCATCGTAAACTGCTCCGGTACGATTACCAGATATTTTTTCTCCGGGTGTTTCCGGGATTCCTCAATGATATGTGTAAAGCCGTAATGAGATTTTCCCACCCCACAGCTTCCAAGAATCAATTGTAACGACATCCTGACCTCCGTCTGTTTCTCCTGTTATTCTGCACGTTTTCGAAGATTCATCTCATCACGGAAGGTATCTATGTAAGAAATACCAAAATGATGCATCATCTCCATAATGGGTACCGTCTGCTTTCCGATTTCCGTAATGGCATATTCTACTTTGGCAGGAACTGTAGGATAAATTCTCCGGGTAATCAGATGATCTTCTTCCAGACTTCTCAATTGTGCGGTAAGCATCTTTTTTGTAATATCGGGTATGCATTTTAAAATTTCATTATAACGCATAACTCTATTGCTTAGAAGCCATAAAATCGTGAGTTTCCGCTTTCCGGAAAGCAGTTTATGTACCAGTACCATGGGACAAAGCTCCTCTTTCATGCATGTTTCTTTAAAAAAACAGTTTTCATGTTTATCTATGCTTGTTTCCATAACATACACCTTTCATTTTCAATTCAAGCAGCCGCATGAGCATATTCTCCGATTTCTTAACAGGGATACCAAAGGATACCTGGGCACTTTAAAGT
>CAMKHH010000144.1 GCA_946412445.1 uncultured Eubacterium sp. | reverse complement strand
AGTAAACCCTTCCGGTCTTATTCCCACAAAGGCTGAAAACAGGTATCTGGTCTGAAAGCCGATAAAGAGCAGATAAACCAGACATACAAGCAATAAGGCCGTATGAATTGCGATATCAGGTATGATCTTGATATTCCGTCCCGACTCCCTGATGTTCTCTTTCTTAATCCGGTCTGTGTTTCTGTCATGAATCACTCCATAAATAAGTCCGAATAAATAGGCGCTGACCGGGAGTGAAAACAGAAATTTCAAAATGTATTCGGAGAAATTTTCCTTTATAAAAAATCCACTGTAGCTGATAAGTTGTTCAAATCCGGAATCCGCACTGCCCAGCAGGGGCAATATTATCGTTAAAATAGGAACTGTAATGATGATTCCCAATCCTACTGCCCATATTTTGCCCGCCGGATGTTTTCCGGCGCCTTCTTTCTCCTCTCCTCCGCCAAATAACACCTTCGCATGGCAGATGATATTATTAAAAGGGATTATAAACACAGCATTTACGCTGTCACAGAAGACCCATTGTGAAGTTTTCCGGTTTTCCATCAGCTTTCCGCCCATTGCAGATGTCCAGTACAGAGAAACAAACCCCAAAGCTAAAATCTGAAAAGCAGGCATAATACTCCACCAGGCATAGGGAATCCCTGTTCCTAAAAGTATCAGCGTCCAAAAGTATCCTTCTTTCGCCGGCTTCCTGCCCTTTAACAGCATATAAGCCGTGGCCAGAACCGTATAGCCTATTGTAAATACCGCGATATTGCTTCTGAAATGCTCATTAAAAGTTCCATTAATAAATACATATCCCAAGGCCAGATATATAAATGCAAATATCCGGTCTCTGCCATCCGCTGTAATTGGACTTTCCTTTGCTTCACTTTCTAATAATTCTTCCTGACTATCTGTCATATTCTGCTCTCCCATAAAACTCTCCTTTACTGCGGCGCTTCTACATCTTCCACATACTCCAGAATATCCCCCGGCTGGCATTGAAGGGCTTTGCATATACTGTTCAGGGTACTTAGCTTAATCGCCTTTGCCCTTCCATTCTTAAGTATTGAGATATTTGCCATGGTAATGCCCACTCTCTCAGACAATTCGGTCACACTCATCTTTCTCTTAGCCAGCATCACATCCACATTTATGATAATTGCCATATGCTCCTCCTATATCGTCAAATCCTGATCATCCTGCAGCTGACTGGCCTTATATACCAGATGAGAAAGCGCAGCACTGGCAACTGCTATAAATACACATATAAACAATATGACCACAATGCCAAACAAAAAGCCAATACTGTACTGATACCATCCCATAATGCATGCGGCAGCCAATACTATAACATAAAGCACACAATCCACCAGCATAAAATGACTCATTCTTTTTAAAGCATTGGCATTTTCTCTGCAAAATGACTGATTCCTCCCAATTCTGACGCAGATTCCCCAGAACTTCCACAGGCATAACAAACATGGTATCGCAGTAATCCAAATAAATATACAGGCAAGCCGATACTCAATCTCTCCTATATTATTTAATACCAGATTCTTCAAAACAAACGGTAAAAACCAACCTGCGAAAGCCAAAAACAATATTGTAATTACAATTGTTACAAGCCTCAGATATACCGACATCTCCCTTTGTTTCATAAACCGCCCTCCCAGACTTATTCGTGTATTTATTATACAAAGCAATTCTCTGAATGTCAATCATTATCTATTGTATTACGATAAATAATGATTGTTTTACGCTCATGAAAAAGATTTTGATCAAACAAAAAACTACTAACAATATTTTTACAGTTAGTAGTTCCGGGTTCTTTATGGTCAAAACATCAATTTGATGAACTGATTATCTTATATTTTATCGCAAACTCTGCAGTCATAGGGCTCCTCCGGGAGTTTTCCCTCACACCACGCCATGCGCCCGGGCCGTATCAAACAGCCCCTGCATGCATCATACAGCCTGACATTACTTATTTCCAGATCTTTAAAAATTCCGTCCTGATCCATATTAATTGTATATTGCTGATGCACGGTTAACTCGTTCAGATGCTCCTGAAGCCACTTTTTCTGAGGCTCTGATAATTGGCCATTTCTTTTCCCAAGCACATAATCCAGGTCCGGCTGAAGGCTGGCGGTGCCATTTGGCGCGCGAAACTCAATCAAAGCCAGATATCCCTGACGAATTAATTCACTGACCGGATCTGTTCCTTTATAGTCCTTCCCCAGTATCCGCCGGGCCGCCTCCGCGTGATATGCCTCTGTCTTTTGAAAAAACTTACCCTCCGGTGATAAAAAACCATCTGCCATACATATAATACCCCCTCTCACAAAGTTACAGCAATCCACTCTCTTCCAGCAACTGCAAAAGAGTAGGCTTCAGTTGAAAACATTGACACAGTTTTTGCACCTCTTCCAGCATCACCTGTCTATGCTGCTGTGTAATATTGGACTTTACCGCTCTGATCAGCAGATTCTTAGGGGTATGGGACAAGTCCACAAATTCCATCAGCTGTGTTTTATAACCACAATACTCCAGCAGATTTCCCCGTATAGCATCGGTCATTAAAGCCGCCGTACGTTCTTTTACGATGCCGTATCTCTGCAGAATGCTGATTTCTTCACTATTCATCTGGCCGCAAAGCTCATGCTGGCAGCAGGGTACAGAAATTATCATCCTGGCATTCCAGCGGATGGCATTAAACAGGGCATAATCCGTAGCCGTATCACAGGCATGCAGAGAAATAACCATATCCACAGGCATCTCACTTTGATATCCGTTAATATCACCCACTATAAATTTGAGATGGTCGTATCCATACTTTCTCGCTGCTTTATTACATTTTACAATTACCTCTTCCTTCAGGTCAAGTCCTGTCATCTCTATCTCAAGTTTTTTTACGACGGTCAGATAATAATACACGACAAAGGTCAGATAGGACTTCCCACATCCGAAGTCAATGATATGAAGCCTATCCAACCCGGATTTAGTCACCGCGTCGTCAATAAACTCTACAAATTTATTAATCTGGCGGAACTTATCGTACATCGTACGGACTATCTTGCCCTCTTTAGTGAAAATCCCCATATCAACCAATGGTGGAATTATCACTCCCTCCTCCAGAAGATATTTCTTCCTCCGGTTATGCTCCGGACTGATTTTCACAGGCATTTTTAACTCTCTCTCCTGAAACAAGATTTTTCCCTTCTTTGAGATTTTCACAGCATACTCCGCCGTATCACTCCAGGCGTTCAGTTGCCCGAACCCCTCATTCAGAAGTTTCTCGCTATAGCCTGCAGCCCTGTCCGTCTCCAGAATCTCATGAAATGCCTGCTTCTCCGTCAGTTTTTCCACCTGATAAAAATCTTCCCTTCTCTCCAATATGATTTTCCTGTAAAGAAAGTCCCGGTTCTTCTGATTGCTGAACACCACTTTCCGGATCTTATCTGAAAAGATTCGGTTCAAGGCCTCCCGTAATTCCTCCATATTTTCTTAACTCCTGTCATAACCCACAAACGTGTCCAAATCCGGATGAACCCGGTGTCTGAACACGTCTGTAGCTTCTATATATTAATTTCCCTTTATTTGGATGTACTGTCTGTCGAACTGCCGGAAGCGTCTGTACCTGCATCTTTGGTTTCTGCAGACACCTCTGTAATGGTTGCGGAATCCAGTATCACCTTCATAACAAGTTCGCTCTCAATATAAGCATCTACCTGGTCCTGACCATTTTGCTCAATTAATTCCTCTTCTGTCATATTGAACTCTTTTGCTGTCTTTGCCAGCATATCTTTATAATCCTTACCGTCTTTCTTTATCCCCTCGTTCTGGGCGATGGCCTTCATAATCATCTTACTCTTTGCTGAGCTTTTGGCCCCTGCATTCATCTGAGCTTCAAATTCTTCTTCGGAAAGCCCGCTCTGCTGCTTATATCCGTCCAGATCTGTTCCCATCATCTGCGCATACTGGGTCATCCAATTCTCCATCTCTTTTCTTGCAGCATCAACCTCTGACTTTTGATACTGTGTTACTGTACAGTCATTCATAACCTTCTCCCAGGTGGACTGCTTCAGAGCGCTTTCATCCGAAGTAACCGCCTGATCCTCCAGCTGCTTTTTGATCGTACTGCGGTACTCATCAATGCTTGCAGATTCCGTATACTTCTTTACCCAATCCTCCGTCAATTCAGAAAACGGACGTGAAATGTTGTTCACCGTAACCGTAAAGACCACTGCTTTTCCGGATAAATCCTTATTCCCTTCATAGGGATCGGGAAATGTCAGATTTAAATCCTTTGTCTCTCCGGCCTTCATACCTATCACACCATCATCAAAACCATCGATATAGCCGCTTGATCCCAGGGTAATTGAGGTTCCGTCGGTGCTTCCGCCATCGAAGGCCTCTCCATCCAGCTTACCCACATATGCTATATAAACAGTATCCCCTTTCTGACAAGGCTCATCCGTAATGGTTGTATTACTGTAATTGGATGTAATCGTATCTTCTACTTCCTGATCTGTAACAGACGTAACAGTTTTCTCCAGTTTCAGGCCTTTATACTCTCCCAGCTCTATACACTTCATAACATCTTCTTCATCTACAACCGGAATCCCATCATCCTCCGGGGTCTGTGCACTGTCAGAGGTACTCCCGGACGTGCTGCTTACAGAAGTACTGGTATCGTTGTCCTTTTCTTTTTTCCCGCAGCCTGTAAATACCAGTGCTCCGACACTGAGACATAATAAC
>CAMKHH010000143.1 GCA_946412445.1 uncultured Eubacterium sp. | reverse complement strand
AGCTATTACAGACTATATTCGTGAATAACAATATAATCTCTAATAACTAGTGACTCATATACATCCACAATTCCGTTTGCTAGGATTCATTATAGTCTGAATGGTAAGAAAAGTCAAGGGAAAACAATGCAATTTTCAGTAAAAAAATATAACAGTTCAGCAACATCGAACTGAGGGATGAAGTGTTATAAAAAAATCTGAAACAGGGCGTCATGGGGAAGGATTCAGTGCTTGAAATATGGTGCTGTTTCTTGTATACTCATATTGGACTATTATTAGGAAGTACTAATCCGATTTAATAGATAAAATACAGGGAAACATAGAGAAAGGAGCAGTATCAATATGAGCTTATTGATAAAAAACGGAAGGATAATTGATCCCGATACGCGGCTTGACGAAATATGTAACTTGTATATTGACGGGGATAAGATTGTAAAGGTTGAAAAAAATCTGGAGATGGATGCCGAAAAGGTAATCGATGCATCTGGATGCTATGTTATGCCCGGACTGATCGATCTGCATGTTCACTTGAGGGATCCGGGTCTTACTTATAAAGAAGATATTGAAACAGGGTCTCTCGCGGCTGCGAGGGGTGGATTTACAACCATAGTGGCCATGCCCAATACAAAACCGCCCATTGATTCTCCTGACAGAGTCAGCTATGTGCATGTAAAAGCCAGCCAATGCTCACCGATTCATATATTGCAGACAGGATGCGTTACGAGAGGCATGAAAGGGGAGGAGCCTGCGGATATCAGAGGTATGGTACAGGCGGGGATTCCTGCTGTTACTGAGGATGGAAAGTCGGTGATGAATGCAAAGATCTATAAGGAAGCTATGGAACTTGCAAAAGAGTGTAATATACCGGTGTTCGCTCACTGTGAAGACATCAATCTGGTACACGGCGGATGCATGAATGCGGGTGAGCATTCAAAAGCCTGGGGACTTCCGGGAATTACGAATGCAGTTGAGGACGTGATCGTGGCAAGAGATATTCTGCTGGCAGATGAAGTAGGCGTACCGCTCCATCTGTGCCACTGTTCCACCAAAAACTGCTACACAATCGTTAAGAAAGCGAAAGAGGAAGGGGTCCGGGTAACTGCAGAAGTATGCCCCCATCATTTTACATTAACCAGTGAAGACATGGTGGAAGGGGATACCAACTATAAGATGAATCCTCCGTTACGGACCAGGGAGGATCTGGAATACCTTCTTAAAGGCCTGAAGGAGGATGTATTTGATATCATCAGCACAGACCATGCTCCTCACAGCAGGGAAGAAAAGCAAAACGGGATGAAAAAGGCACCATTTGGTATCGTAGGGCTGGAAACCAGTGTGGCACTGACCATAACACAGCTGGTTAAAACAGGGATTATTACCCCCATGCAGATGGCCGAGAAGATGAGCGGCAATCCCGCAAAAGTCATTCATCAGGAGAGTAAGGGATCTCTGGCGGTGGGAAAGGATGCAGATATCACGATTATTGATCCGGATGCCGCGTATACAATAGATCCTGCCACTTTTGTTTCAAAAGGAAAGAATACCCCCTTTGGAGGGAAAAAGGTGTACGGAAAGGTAACCTGCACGATTTGCGGAGGCAAAGTGGTGTATCAGGCTTAGCAGTGTATCAGTAAAGAACCGAGGAGAAACTTATGATAAATAAATTAATAGCGAATATCAAGCGGACAAAAGCCCCGATTGTTGTCGGGCTGGATCCGATGCTGGATTATGTGCCGGGTCATGTGCAGAAAAAGGCATATGAAGAATACGGGGAAACATTGGAGGGTGCCGCAGAGGCAATCTGGCAATTCAATAAGTCAATTGTAGACTCTGTTTATGATCTGATTCCGGCTGTAAAGCCTCAGATTGCCATGTATGAGCAATTTGGTACTGCAGGTATGAAGGCTTACGAAAAGACGGTGTCTTACTGTCAGGAAAAGGGCCTTGTGGTAATCGGGGATATAAAAAGAGGAGATATTGGTTCCACGTCAGAGGCATATGCCGTAGGACATCTGGGAAAGGTTCAGGTGGGCAGCAGCACGTATTCAGGTTTTCATGAGGACTTTGCCACTTTAAATCCCTATATGGGAGCTGACAGCATCAGGCCTTTTATGAAGATCTGCCGGGAAGAGAAGAAAGGTTTGTTTATTCTGGTCAAGACTTCCAATCCTTCCAGCGGTGATTTTCAGGATCAGAAGCTTCAGGATGGCCGATGCCTGTATGAATTGGTGGGCGAGAAAGTAGCCGCCTGGGGGGAGGAACTTATGGGCGGAGCGTATAGCTATGTAGGGGCGGTGGTCGGTGCGACTTATCCGGAGCAGGGGAAGCTGCTTCGGAAAGTGATGCCTAAGGCCTTCATTCTGGTGCCCGGATATGGAGCACAGGGAGGAAGGGGAAAAGACCTTGTACATTTCTTTAATGCAGACGGTTTGGGTGCCATCATAAATTCTTCCAGAGGTATCATAGCAGCCTACAGACAGGAAGCATATGAGAATTATGGACCGGAGAATTTCGGAGAAGCTTCCAGACAGGCAGTTCTGGATATGGTTTCTGATATCAATGGGGCACTGGAGGCTGCAAGATGAAAAGAAAAGAATGGTGTACTGTCACCTCCAGGGAGGAGCTGACATCCGGTATTTACAGCATGTGGCTGAAAGCGAAGGATATGGCTCTAGAGGCACAGGCAGGTCAGTTTCTGTCTGTCTACTGTAAGGACGGGTCAAGACTTTTACCCCGCCCCATCAGTTTGTGTGAAATTGATAAGGGAAAAGGACTGCTCAGAATCGTTTACCGGGTGGCGGGAAAGGGGACTGCGGAACTTTCTGAATTACAGGCGGGTGACCGTGTATCTGTCTTAGGACCGCTCGGCAACGGTTTTCCTCTGAAAAAAGCGGAGGGCAGAACCGTATTTCTCATAGGCGGTGGGATTGGAATTCCGCCTATGGTGGAGACGGCAAAGCAGTTGCATGCTGAAAAAAAGATTATTGTCGGGTACAGGGACAAGAACCTATTCCTCACAGAAGAGCTTGAACGTGCCGGAGATACCTATATTTCCACAGAGGACGGAAGTAAAGGTACGAAGGGAACGGTATTAGATGCCGTCCGCCTGGAGGGACTTAAAGGGGATATCATCTTTGCCTGCGGTCCGACACCGATGCTGCGGGCGATAAAGGCTTATGCTGCGGAGCATGAGATGGAGTGCTATCTGTCACTGGAGGAGCGGATGGCCTGCGGCATAGGAGCCTGCCTGGCCTGTGTCTGCCAGTCCCGGGATGTGGATTCGCACTCTCATATCCACAATAAAAGAATATGCAAGGATGGTCCGGTATTCGAGGCTTCGGAGGTAGAACTTTGATGAATACGAAAGTAAATATAGCCGGTGTTGAATTTAAAAATCCGGTAACAACAGCCTCAGGAACCTTTGCTTCCGGCGAAGAATACAGTGAGTTTGTGGATTTAAGCCGTCTGGGTGCTGTGACGACCAAGGGCGTGGCAAACGTTCCCTGGACAGGAAATCCTACTCCCCGGATTGCGGAGGTCTATGGCGGAATGCTCAATGCTATCGGGCTGCAGAATCCCGGTATGGAGGTTTTCTGCAAAAGGGATATTCCGTTCTTAAGAAGATATGATACAAAAATCATCGTTAACGTCTGCGGGAAAACAACCGAAGACTACTGCGAAGTGGTGGAACGGTTATCCGGTGAGGATGTGGACATGCTGGAAATCAATATTTCCTGCCCGAATGTGAAAGAAGGGGGAATAGCATTTGGCCAGCAGCCGAAAGCAGTGGAGGCCATAACCAGAGAGGTGAAGAAATATGCCAAGCAGCCGGTGATTATGAAGCTTTCGCCAAATGTTACGGATATTGGAGACATGGCTAAAGCAGCAGAGGCAGGCGGAGCAGATGCCCTGTCCCTGATTAACACGCTGACAGGCATGAAAATTGATGTGAGCCGAAGAACGTTTGCAGTTGCCAACAGGACAGGCGGGCTGTCAGGTCCAGCGGTAAAACCTGTGGCTCTTCGCATGGTCTATCAGGTAGCTCAGTCAGTGAGGCTTCCGATTATCGGCATGGGCGGAATTGCAACGGCGGAAGATGCACTTGAGTTTCTGCTGGCCGGAGCCACGGCTGTAGCTGTCGGAACCGCGAACTTTTATAATCCTTATGCTACGGTGGAAATCGCAGCCGGTATTGAGGCATATATGAGGGAAAACCAAGTAGACGATATTCAGGAATTAATCGGTGCCGTCAGGTAAGCGTTTCGTTTTGCACGAAAGGAAAGTGAGCATTTAAATGAATGATTATCAATCGGATGCCGTACGGCTGACCAGAAAATTGGTTCGTATTGACAGTTCTGATCCCGGGGCATATGAAGAGGAGATAGGAAATTATATATTTGGTTATCTTTCAAATCTGGGAGTACCTGTAATGAAAAAAGAGGTTCTTCCGGGAAGATTTAACATCCTTGCAAAGCTTGAGGGCAAGATTGATGACCCTGCACTCGTGTATATCTGTCATATGGATACAGTGACTATGGGGGATGACTGGACGGTTGATCCGTTGGGCGCAGAGATAAAAGAAAACAGAATCTACGGCAGAGGGGCCTGTGATATGAAATCGGGCCTGGCCTGTGCATTGACTGTATTTGGCAGAATTGCAAAAGAGGTAAAGGAAGGCAGAAAGCCGGAGCATTCTTTTATCTTTATTGGGACGGTGGATGAGGAAAGCTTCATGCGCGGAGCCGAAGCGGCGATAAAAGAAG
>CAMKHH010000142.1 GCA_946412445.1 uncultured Eubacterium sp. | reverse complement strand
CTCAATATAGGTGACCGGCTGACAGCAAACTCCGCATCCGTCCATCCAGCCTTCTCTCATAAGCCATCCTCCAAGATTCGTACCATGCAGCCTTATGTTTTCTCCTTTTTGATTAACCAGATCTTCTCCTTCAGCTTTTAAATAATCTACTTTTGTAAATCCCATGAAAATCTCCCTTCAGTATTTTAAATCTTCTTTGCCACAAAATGGATCCACCGGAGACACTCCATAAAACTCACTTCTCCCCATAATTTTTTCCATGATTGCAGCAATAACATACTCTGAATTACAGTAGCCATTAATATAAGTTTTTACCATTGAAGCATCAAGAAGATGATAGGGATTACCGATACTGATAAATATAGTCGGAATCTCATTTACCATCCATGGCATATTGTTTCCAAGCCCAAACATCGTGTGCCAGTTCAGCCTGGCCACTGTATTATTTGAAACTGTTTCCACGTTTCCGATATAGAGAACCAGATCATAACAGCTTCTAAATTGTTCTACTGTTTCTTCAAGAACCTCAAATCCCTCTTTTTGATATTGTGTAACCACGAAGCCTTCCTTTTGAAGCCTCTCCGTAAAGGATTGCAATATACGCTCTTCTGATGCTGATTCACCCATCACCTCAAGTAAAACTCTTCTGTGCCGCTTTAGCGTAATTGGCAAAAGCTGCTGTGTATCCTTCACCAATGTAATTCCCTGATCCGCACATTCCTCTGCCCATTTCTCGTGTTCTTTACATCTTAAAATTTTCAGTTCTTCTTTATCGGGTACAAGTTCTCCCTTTTGCTGCTTCTCAGGAAGTTTAAGTGCAGCTTTCAATGCAAGAATCCTCTTTACTGCCTCTTCGAGCCGCTGATCAGACAGAATTCCATCTTTATATCCATCCACCATATATTGAATATCTTCCTCAAGATTACGATTGAATAAAAAGATGTCGCATCCATTTTCTATGCACATCGGGACTGCTATACGCCTCTCCATTGCGCTGCAGAATCCAACCATGGGCGTTGCATCGGTAGTAATCAAACCATTAAATCCCAGCCTTTCACGTAAGAGGTGCATTAAAAGGTTCTTTGACAAAGTAGCAGGAATGCTCCCTTCAGGCTTTTGGTTTTCAAAATAGTTCTCATAGGAAGGCATAGCAATGTGACCTGCCATAATCGTAAGTGTGCCTGCCTCGATCATACTCCGATATATCACTCCATAGCTTTGATCCCACTCCGCGCAGGAAAGGGAATTAACACTTGTAATCAAATGCTGGTCTCTTTCATCCAATCCATCTCCGGGAAAATGTTTTACAGCTGTTGCCACCCCCTCTTCTCTTGCTGCCTGCATGTATGCTTTTCCCATTTTTATTACGGTATCTCTGTCATCGCCAAATGTTCTGACATTCGTAATAGGATTATGGTAGTTCAGATCCAAGTCAACAATCGGTGCAAAAGACCAGTTTACGCCGACTGCTGCTCCCTCACGGCAGCTGACCTTTCCCAGATAATAAGCCATCCTTTCCTTCCTGGTCGCGGCTGTCAACATCTGACGTCCAAAATAAGTTCCTTCTACAGCTGTGCCATTTCCTCCGCTTTCCAGATTTGCAGCAATTAACAGAGGAATATCGGAATGATTCTGTAAGATTCTATGTGCTCTTTGAATTTCCTCAGCTGGTCCTTCACGATAAAGGACACCCCCTATATGTTTATGTTTCACCAAATCTATGAGCTCTTTTTTTCCTTCGTAAAAACAATCGGGCAAAACAGTTGTCCTATCTTCTCCTCAAAAGTCATATTTCCATAAGTCTGTTCCACCCACTTAATTTGCTCATTTGACAGATAAAAAGGTTTTTCAGAATATTGAATCATAATTGGCTCCTTAAACTCTAAGTATTCATTCTTATCGCTCACTATATTTGTAAGAAAATTTATGACTCCCGGCGTGTAGATTTACAAATTTTTCACCATCCTCTAATATAATATCCGCACATCCTGAAAAAGGAATTTCAACTTTTACATTCACTTCATCAAGCTTATTAATCTCCCAGGCAATTTCATATTTTCCATATGGTGTTGTGACATTTCCTTTCATCCTGCGCAATCTTTTATCCGCCTTCGGCCGCATCAGCATCTTTTGAAATCCAGGGTATTCCTCCACTGGATTTATTCCGCATGCATCCCTGTACAGCCACTCCAGAATTGATCCAAAGGCATAGTGATTGAGACTTGCATCATCATGCATCTTTCCATCCTTCTCCAAAGCATCCCAATTTTCCCAAATTGTTGTTGCCCCGCACTTCACCTGATAAAGCCACCCGGGATACTCCTCATTCAGCAATAAATCATATGCCGTTTTTGAGAGGCCGGCTTTTGAGAGTGCCCGGCAGATATAAGGGGTACCCACAAAACCTGTATCCAGATGTCCCCCTTTGGATTTTATCTTTTTTTCCAACAAAGCTGCATTTTTCTGCATTTCACTGTCTGTCAGAAGCTCCATATAAATTGCTAAAATATATCCTGTCTGTGTATCAATTTTGCATATACCTTCCGAATCAAAATATTCTCTCCTGACAGCCGCTTTTATTGCAGCCGCACGCTTCCCGTAAACATTCTCATCCTCCATAAATCCAAGAACAGAGGCTGCTTTTCTCAGTATATCTGTACTGTAATAATAGTAGCAGGAAGCGATATACAAAGGATCGGTTAAGCCAAATGGAGCGCCATCTTCATTATCAAGTGCCAGCCAGTCGCCAAATTGGAACCCGCTTTTACACAAGTTTTTATTTCCGTTTTTTATATCTTTATCAATGAGATAATCGACCCAGGCCTTCATCCCCGGATATGCCTCCCGAAGCAGATTTCGGTCCCCATAAAATAAATATAAAGTCCATGGAATAATTACGGCAGCATCAGACCATGCTGACGAACAAGTCTCCTCCATATCCTCCATATTTCTTCCTTTTATCTTGGGAACGATGAAAGGTACCATTCCTCCCATCGTTTTTTGCTCTTCGTTCATATCCTTTAGAAATTTTCTATAAAAGGGCAGGGTCAGCATATTAAAGGAAGCTGTTGCCGCATACATCTGTGCATCACCGGTCCACCCCAGCCTTTCAGCCCTTTGAGGGCAGTCAGTTGGAAGCTCGATAAAATTACTTTTCTGACTCCACAACACATTGCTGATCAATTGATTTACCATGTTATTTCCGGTGCTTAACCGTCCAATCGAATCAAGATCAGAGTATATGTTCCATACCTCAAAATCATATGGCGAAACCTCGTTTGGAAATCCTTCCAGTTCTACATATCGAAAGCCATAATAAGTAAAATGAGGTCTGACCAATCCACCCTTTCCATCACTCGTATAGCGGAACTCCTGACGGGCAGATCTCAAATTATTTGTATAAATCTTACCGTCCTGCATATGCTCTGCATATTTCAGTTGCATTTCCTTCCCCGGTTCAAATGTATCACGAAACACAATCCAACCTGACATGTTCTGTCCGGTATCCAGGATAAGCGTTCCCTTGTTTCCCCTAAATAACTTCTGGGGCTTTATCTTTTCTTTTACGACAACCGGTACACTATAACGTTCTGTTATCTGTTTCATATGTTCCGGCTCTTTTTCATTGACATTCTTCCATAAAGCGTCATCATACCCAGGAAGCTTCCATCCTTTTGGCTCTTTCCCGGCATCATAGATTTCACCATCGTAGATATTACTGAACGATACCGGGCCCTCCGTATATAAAAAGCTGCGGTCCGAGCCAAATACTTCTTCCGTTCCATCTTCATATCTAATATGGATTTCACAAAGCAGATGATAATGCTTCCCGAAATTGTTTTCAAATCCCCCATTGACCCCGAAACGCCCTTTATACCATCCCGCACCCAGCAAAAAGCTGATGACATTTTCACCTCTCGTCAAAAAATCTGTCAAATCGTAAGTCTGATATTGGATCCAATGATTATAATTGTTAAATCCCGGCTGAAGAAATCCGTCATTAATAATTTTTCCGTTAAGATATCCTTCATACAGACCTAACCCTGTCATATAAATCAGTGCACACTTCACTTCTTTTTCTATATAGAAAGCCTTCCGTATAAGAGGCTCCGCTGTATGCTTATCATCTGTGCAAATCCATTTTCCTCTCCATGCCTCGTTTATCTTACCTGTCTCAAAATAGGATATATCGCTTTGTATCTTTCTGCCTTTGCTGTCATCTAATATAATTTTCCAATAATATCTGGTTCGCGGCTGCAGTTCAAGATGCAATTCTTCACGCACAAAATCCGGTTTAAATTCAATTTCCTTTTCATACACAAGGCTCTTAAAATCTATATATTCACTAATCTCAATCCGGATTTTTTCTATATCATCACTGGCTTTTTCGGCTTCGTAGTTCCAGGAAAATGTCTGCCGGGAAAAATCATATCCAATCGGATTTTTCAGATGATTCACCCGCATATTCGTGATTCTCATGTTATTCAAGCATCCTTTCTTTTCAATCAACACCTTCATACACTTTTATTTCTTTTAAATAAACTTCATCTCTGGCTGATGTGATGCGCAAGATCAGCTTTTCAAGTGAAGAGAGCATGCTCTCAAATAATGGGTTTTGATCTTCGAATGGATCCTTCAGAAGACATATTTTGCAATTTCCTATCGTCGTCCCTTGATATAGAGGGAAATGCAGGCCATTTTCCAGTTCTGCCTCAATCTGGAAGCTTTCAACATGCTGACCCCTCGCAATATCTTCTTTAAGAATAACAT
>CAMKHH010000141.1 GCA_946412445.1 uncultured Eubacterium sp. | reverse complement strand
CTTTGCTCCTTTCCCTGGGATATGTATGGCTGTCATGTGACGGGAAGTGCCACGGAAGGCAGTGAAGGGCTTGAACTGGTGGATAGATTTCACCCGGATATCATTTTGAGTGACATCAAAATGCCCGGGATGGATGGTCTGGAATTTTCAAAAAGAGTAAAAAAGGAGTGGCCGGATACGGAAATTATTCTTCTCACAGGATATGACAACTTTTCGTTTGCTCAGCAGGCCCTTCATATCGGTGTCTGTGAATACCTGTTGAAGCCTGTAAATTTCCGGGAGATGCATGCTGTTATTGAAAAGGTATCTGACCGTATTCGTAAGCGGCGCGAGCATAAAAAAGATTATACAGAATTAAGGAAGAAATATCAGCAGTCGCTTCCGCTTTAAAAAAACAAGATGGTCCAAGATCTGATTCATGGACGATTGAAAGACCGCGTCGATATGAAAAAACGTATGGAGCTCCTGGATATCAAAATCATGCAATATGTTCTTGTCTATGGAAGACCTGAAAATTCGGAAAGTCAGGATCTGGAACCTGGTCTGTTTGATTTTGTAATCTGCAATATCTGTGAAGAATTTTTAAAACAGGTCAGCTTGCAGGTATACTCTGAGACAGATACACTTGGATATTGCTTTGTGGTGACATTTCCCCGGATTACGGATGGCAGGGACTGTGAGAATCATTGTATACAGGCCTGTGAACAGATTCAGGAAAGTATTCTTTCTGTGATTCATACGGATATTTCCTTTGGTATCAGTGAGGTGCAGAAGGATCCGTATTCCATGAATATGTCTTATAAACAGGCTGTTGATGCATGTGAACAGAGCATCTACATGGGGGATGGGTCAAGTATTCTGGAGTACAGAGATGTGGCGGATATACAACTACCGGCATGGAATATTACTTCCGGTGAGAAAAAGCTGCTGATTTCAGAAATTGTACGTGGAAATATCGAAACGGTTAGGAACCTCATCAATCAGATTTTTGAAGAATGTCTGGATTTGGAAGCGATGCGGTATGCTGCCATGGAATTATTGATCAGCTGTCTGCAATATATAGGTCATGAATCTGTGAATTTTCATTCCGATATGGAAAAAAACACGATATTCGCTGAATGCATGAGCCGTATTTATGCAGGACATTCCCGTAGGGAGATTATGGAGATACTTAAAAAGGCCCTCGGCTATCTGTCAGATCAGAACAGGTGCGTTCAGCTTGACCGGAATCAACAGACGGTGCAAAGAATTTTGGAATACATAGAAGAACGCTATAGTGAGGATCTGTCTTTAGATTCTCTTTCTGAGCATTTCAAAATCAGCAAGACCTATATTAACAGGCTCCTCAAGAACCATGCCGGCAGCAGCTTCCTGGAAATTCTCCTGGATTGTCGTATGAAAAAGGCAAAGGAACTGCTTATGGAAAACAGTTATAAAATATATGAAGTTGCCGAAAGGGTGGGATATCATGATTTAAGTCATTTTATCAGATCTTTTAAGAAAAAATATGGTGTTACACCCAATGCTTATCGCAGAATATGAAAAAAATGTACACTCTTGCGGCGGAGTGTACATTTTTCATATATTTTGTATTCGAATCTTCTGTTTCTGGCAGAATTTCTTATTTTGCTTTAGAGTTGATACATATATACTGTTCTTATCGAAATAAAACAGAACCGATAACCGAAGGGTATCTGGAAAAACGCAGGCATAGGCCGGCAAAAAAGGGAGGAAAAGATATGAGAGCAAAGAAAATCGCAGCATTGGCTCTGGCAGGAGTCATGCTTATGTCCACCGTATTAGCGGGATGTGGGAAGGAAACATCCTCTGCTTCGGGGAACAATTCCGGTAATAAGAGTGCCGGAGAGAGAAAGAAAATCACGGCACTTATAAGGGGGAGCGAAACGTCTACCACCTATATTGTTCTTAAGAAGCTTCTGACAAAGTTCAGCGAAGAAAAAGGTCTGGAAGCACCGGAATTTGAGCTGGTGAGCGGAGATGCTGATTATGTGACCAAGCTGCAGTTATATATTAACAGCAACGCGCTGCCGGATATCTATGGATGTGCAAATGGTGCACTGTCAAAGGCGGCGAAGGACATTGATTCTATTGCAAACATAGGAGATGAGCTGGAACGTATCGGTAAAAAAGACGACATGAATAAGGCGGTATATGATTTCTTCAAGGATGCAGATGACGGCAATGTATATCTGTTTCCGGAGAGCCTGAATTGTGAGTTTTTCCTGTATAGGAAGGATATTTTTGAAAAATACAACCTGGAGACTCCAAAAACATGGAATGAATTTCTGGAGCTCTGTAAAACTTTAAAGGACATGGGTGAAATCCCGCTGATTGTGGCAGGCAAAGAAAACTGGCAGCTGATGAGGTATCTGTCATTTGCTCCGTGGCGCATGACGAAGGATCAGTTTATTCTGGATTACATAGGACAAAAAGAAAAATTCCAGACGAATACTGCTGCGAAATCAGGCGCTGAGCTTCTATATACGTTGGGAACGGAAGGATATTTCCAGGGTGGATTCTTAAGTACGGATTATACGGCGGCTACCGATTTGTTTTTTGGAGGCACCGGCTGTATGTGGTACAGCGGCTCCGGTCAGATTACCCAGGCCAGTGAGATGTACGCAAATGGTGAATTAGGTTTCTTCCCTGTACCGGATGTGGACGGAGAGAAGAATATGGATACAAACACTCCGATTCACGGTGGATTTGGAACAGCATTCAATGTTCAGACCTATGATGATACCATGAAAGAGTTTTTCCAGTACATGTGCGAAAATTATTCAGAAGCTTGCTATAATGATGCGAAAGTATTTTCACCGTTTAACGATCCGATGCCGGAGGGTCTGGATCCGATGTTCTACGACTTGCAGCCGTTGTTTGAAAAAGCTACAGATGCATGGGTATCCTGGGATGACAAGCTGGATTCCGCCACCCTCACGAATCTGGTGGACGAGCAGCAGAAGCTGGCTCAGGGGAAGGAGACTCCAGAGGAGTTCGAGGCTGTAGCTGACCAGTTTATCATAAATAACAGCAAATAGAAAGGAAAGCACTATGCAAAATTCATTTGGGCGAAAAAAAGTTATCCTTATGTTTCTGCTTCCTGCTTTCATTATCTATACCTTGTTTGTTGTAGTCTCTGTTATATGGGCAGGATATTACAGCCTGTTTGACTGGAGCGGAGTAGGTGACAAGACATTTCTTGGAATCCGGAATTATATACATCTTTTTACAGGGGATACGATCTTTTGGTCTACAGCTGCTCATACCTTGGTTTACACCATCATCTGTATTCTGATTCAGGTATTCGGCGGTCTTGTATTCGCTATATTCCTGACCCGCATCACCAGATTTCGTGCGGGTCTGCAGACCCTGTACTATGTGCCGGTTGTCATTTCTTCTGTGGCAATCTGCCAGATTTTCACAAAGCTTTTGTCTGTGACTCCGATCGGTGTGATCAATGCGGTATTAAGCATTTTTAATCCAGACCTGGCTTTTATGGAGTGGATATCCAATGACGCACTGTCCCTGCCAGTGGCAGCATTTGTAGAAGGCTATAAATACCTGGGACTGTATATGGTTATCTTTTACGCGGCATTAATCGGCGTTCCGAAGGACCTGGAGGAGGCAGCCATTGTAGATGGGGCCAATGTGGTTCAACAGTACCTCCATGTAAAAATTCCTTATATCAGGCCTGTAATTGTGGCGAATTGTGTCCTGGTATTGAACGGATCCTTACGTTCCTTTGATATTTCATACCTGTTAACCAAGGGAGGGCCGGGAAACTCTTCGGAGCTGATGTCCACGTATATGTATAAGCAGGCCTTTACGAGTATGAAGTATGGATATGGAAGTGCAGTCGCCATGGCGATTGTGGCAATCTGCCTGATTGTCGGTCTCGTATTTCGAAAGGTTACAGAAAGGGGTGACGAGGAGTGAGCCGGGGGACAAAAAAACATATATTTACGATAATAAAGATTCTTGTTGCCGGTGTGCTGCTGATTTTTCAGGTTTACCCCATTTTCTATGTGATAATGTCCAGCATGAAGACAACAGAAGAATTCCGGAAACTGGCGTCTTATGCACTTCCCGGTTCTGTGAATTTCAGCAATTATATTAAGGTATTTACGACAAGTCCTATGGTGACATATTTTAAAAACAGTATTATAATCACCGTAGGAGTCCTGATTCCTTTGCTGCTTATCAGCTTTATGGCGGGGTTTGCTTTGAGCAAGATTCAGTTTAAGGGAAATAAAAAGGTTTTGTCATATTTCCTGTTGGGATTGATGCTACCCTTTCAGGTGGCCTTGATTCCACTGTTTACAATCTTCAACAAGCTGAATCTTTTAAATACCTATCCGGCGGTTATTCTGCCTCAGATTGCATTTTCTCTGTCTTATTCGATTCAGCTTTTTTATTCCTTCAGTAAGTTCCTGCCGGATGAGATTATGGAGGCAGCGATTATCGACGGATGTACACCTTTCAAGACATTCTTTAAAATTGTATTCCCGATGTCCACCAATTCTCTTTTAACGGTGGCCACTATGCAGGGGGTATTTACATGGAACGATTTCATCAACGCATATACCTTTACCCGTTCCACTGATATGAAGACAGTGACACTGGGACTGAATGATTTTGTAGGCTTCATGGGAACTACGGATTGGGGGGCGACCTTCGCGGCGATTACTGTAACAGTGCTTCCAACTTTCCTGTTTTATTTCTTCACCAACAAGTACATGCTCGGCGGAC
>CAMKHH010000140.1 GCA_946412445.1 uncultured Eubacterium sp. | reverse complement strand
ATGTCAGAGAGGATAAGAGATGAGAATTGTAAAATTGACAAAGGAATCAGCAGATCACATTCTGGAGAATATGCTAAAGCGGAGCCCGACACAGTACACCCAGCAGGAAGAGGCTGTTGCCGGCATTATTGCCGAGGTTCGAAAGGATGGGGACGCAGCTTTGTTTGGCTTCACCGAAAGGTTTGATGGAGCTGCTATAGATGCAGGCAGTATTCAGGTTACAGAGAAAGAAATCAGAGAAGCATATGAGCAAGTGGATCCTTCTTTACTGAAGGTGATACAAAAGGCTCTTGTGAATATCAGAGATTACCATGAAAAGCAAAAGCAGAACAGCTGGTTTGACAGCACGCCCAAAGGAACGATACTGGGTCAGAAAGTCACCCCGATGGCAAGGGTAGGTGTCTACGTTCCCGGAGGAAAGGCGGTGTATCCGTCCTCTGTTTTGATGAATATCGTTCCGGCGAAGGTTGCAGGTGTGGAAGAGATTTTTATGACCACTCCCTGTAATTCGGAAGGGAAGGTAAATCCGGTAGTTCTGACAGCAGCCAGTGAAGCGGGTGTTGATAAAATCTTTAAAGTAGGGGGTGCACAGGCCATAGCTGCGCTGGCATACGGAACCGAAAGCATTCCTAAGGTTGATAAGATCGTGGGGCCAGGCAACATCTATGTGGCTCTGGCTAAAAAAGCAGTCTATGGGAATGTGAGCATTGATTCCATAGCGGGTCCGAGTGAAATATTGGTACTTGCCGATGAAAGCGCCAATCCCCGCTATGTGGCGGCAGATTTATTATCACAGGCCGAGCATGACGAGCTGGCATCAGCCATACTGATTACCACCAGTCAGAAGCTGGCAGAGAAAGTTTCCAGCGAAGTGGAAAGTTTTCTGGAGGTATTGTCCAGAAAAAAAATCATAGAAACGTCATTAGAGAACTTTGGATATATTCTGGTTGCCGAAACGCAGGAGGAGGCCATAGAAACAGCAAATGCCATCGCCTCCGAGCATCTGGAAATCGTGATGCAAAATCCATTTGAGGTAATGACAAGGATTAAGAATGCGGGTGCAATTTTTCTGGGAGAATATAGCTGTGAACCGTTGGGCGATTATTTTGCAGGGCCGAATCATATTCTGCCTACCAATGGAACCAGTAAATTCTTTTCTCCGCTTTCTGTGGATGATTTTGTTAAGAAATCCAGCATTATTTACTATTCGCGGGATGCATTGAAAGAGATTCATGAGGAAATCGAGCAGTTTGCCGTATCGGAACAGTTGACAGCCCATGCAAATTCCATTGCTGTAAGGTTTGAAGAAGAATAGGGGGGCTTATGGCAGACAGAATCGCAATTGTAGAAAGAAATACGAAAGAAACACAGATTCAGATGAAAATAAATCTGGATGGAAGCGGTAAAGCAGAGATTGATACAGGAATCGGATTCTTTGATCATATGCTGGATGGATTTGCCCGGCATGGCTTTTTTGATTTGGATGTAAAGGTTCTGGGAGATTTGAAGGTGGACGGACATCATACGGTAGAAGATACCGGAATTGTACTTGGAACGGCCATTTCACAAGCGCTTGGAGATAAAAGGGGGATCAGACGCTACGGCAGTATGCTGTTGCCTATGGATGAGACCTTGATTCTCTGCGCCGTAGATTTAAGCGGAAGAGCTTACCTTTCCTTCGATGGTGCCTTTACACAGGAGATGCTGGGAAATATGGAAACGGAGATGATCCGGGAGTTTTTCTATGCAGTATCTTGTAATGCAGGCATGAATCTGCATCTTAAGATTCTGGATGGGTACAATAATCATCATAAGGCGGAAGGGATGTTTAAAGCATTCGCAAAGGCCCTCGATGAAGCTGTCGGCTTTGATCCCAGAATCAGGGACGTGCTGTCTACGAAAGGAAGCCTGTAATATACCGATGAGGAGGTTATGATGGATAAGATGATTATTCCCTGTATTTACCTGAAAGAGGGGAAGGCAAAGGCAGGATTTCGAGCATCTGATGATTTCGAATTATCAGATCCTGTCTCCCTGGCCAGACGCTATGGGAATGAAGGAGCCGACGAAGTTCTGGAAGAGGTCTCTAAAAAGTTCGGGAAAGAGAAGATGGTGGTTTATCTTCCAGCGGCGGATTGCTATAACAGCTGCCAGGAGATAATCGAAGCATATGCCGGGATACTGCTGTGTACTCCGGAAGTTCAGGAGCAGCTTGGGAACAAGACAAAGCTTCCCTTTCTGCTGCTGGAGGACGGAGCAGATGCATTTGCTGCACTATTGAAGGATGGGGTTTTTGCAGTGACCGGCTTATCTCTTTGCAGAGAAAATTTTATGGAACTTAAAGCAAGATGTATAGAAGCGGGTGTACCTGTTAATACCTTTCAAAGTAAGATTGCATGGTCCGAGTTTCAATTGAATTCCGACGGACTGATTCCGGTAGTGGTGCAGGATTATCAAACCGATGAAGTACTGATGCTGGCCTATATGAATGAAGAAGCCTTCCATACGACATTGGCCACAGGTAAGATGACTTACTGGAGCCGGAGCAGACAAGAGCTTTGGACGAAGGGTCTGACCTCCGGACATCTGCAATATGTAAAGGCTTTGGCACTGGATTGTGACAGTGATACAATACTCGCAAAGGTTTCCCAAATCGGATCCGCCTGCCACACCGGGAACCGGTCATGCTTTTTCAGGGAGCTGATTCGAAAAAAGTATGATGATACGAATCCTTTACGTGTTTTTCAGCAGGTCTATGATGTGATAAGCGACAGAAAGCTGCATCCGAAGGATGGATCTTATACCAATTACCTTTTTGATAAAGGAATCGATAAGATTTTGAAGAAAGTGGGAGAAGAGAGCACCGAAATTGTGATTGCTGCCAAAAATCCTGATAAAGAGGAAATCAAGTACGAGATTTCTGATTTTCTTTATCATGTGATGGTACTGATGGTTGAAAAAGGAGTAACTTGGGAAGAAATCACAAGAGAACTGGCACATAGATAAAAAATCCGTTACAAGGAGAATAGTAAAAGTATGGAGACACGGAACATTCTTAAGAATAAATATTATCTGTATATGACGGAGTTTTTTGCAGGTATGTCTGTTATGGCAGTGGAATTGGGAGCCAGCCGCCTCCTGGCTCCTTACTTCAGTTCGTCCCAGATTGTATGGACGATTATCATCGGAACGATCATGATTGCCATGGCCTTAGGTAATATCTGGGGAGGCAGGAGTGCAGATAGAAATCCGAATCCGGATAAACTTTATATGCGGATTATTGTGGCAGCAATATGGATTGCGGCTATTCCGCTGGTGGGGCGTTATATTATTCTGGGAATTTCTGCGTTTCTGATCCTGGTTGTCAACAATAATTTCCTGATTCTGGCAGCCTTTATCGCATGCATGGTTATCTTTGTTTTTCCTTTATTCCTTCTGGGAACTGTTACCCCCTCTTTGGCCAGATACACGGTGAAGAGTCTGGATGACAGTGGAAAGACGGTCGGAACATTGGGCGCATTCAATACCATAGGAAGCATTATCGGTACATTTATCCCCACCTTTGTTACGATACCGGCAGTGGGGACATCGATTACTTTTTTGATATTTGCAGGAATTCTGTTGGCTTTGGGACTTCTTTATTTTTTCAGTAAAAGGACGAAAAAAGCTGCCGGCATCACTGCTGTAGTGCTTTTTTTGCTCTGCTGTATATTTGGTTATTCTGACAGCTTTGCCTTCTGGGAAAAAAATCTTCTGGAGGAGGAAGAGTCCGTTTATAATTATCTTCAGGTAAAGGACATGGATGACCGTGTGATACTTTCCACGAACGTACTCTTCGGAGTCCAGTCGGTTATGATGAAGCAGGATACCCTGACCGGCATGTATTACGATTATGCGCTGGCTGCACCTGTGATGGCAGGGGCGAAGGAGAAGGAGGCTTCAGATCTTCTGATACTTGGTATGGGCACCGGAACCTATGCAAGACAATGTCTTAAGTACTTTGATGGAATAAATGTCGAAGGAGTAGAAATTGATGAGAAGATCACGAACCTGGCTCACAGGTATTTTGAATTGCCAAGGTCCGTGCCTGTCACCACCTATGATGGGCGTGCCTATCTGCAGGCTGTGGACAAAAAGTATGATGTGATTATGGTGGATGCCTATCAGGATATCACGATACCATTCCAGATGTCATATGTGGAATTCTTTACGATGGTGAAGGATCATCTGAAAGAAAATGGTGTAATGGTAGTCAATATGAATATGCATTCGGATGAAAAAGGAAATATCAATGCGTATCTGTCTGATACAATTGCCGAGGTGTTTCCTGAATCCTATACAGTAGATGTAGCCGGCTCCACCAACAGGGTACTTTTTGCCGGCAGCGGGAATGTAAAAAATGCGTTCAATCAGCATATAAAGGATCTTGAAGCCGGGGATTTAAAAGATCTGATGCAGGAGATATTCGATTCCATGGAATTGTATGATAAGGGAAACTTTCTATTAACAGATGATAAAGCGCCGGTAGAATTACTGGGTATGAAGGTCATAGATGAATTGATACAAAATGAAATCGGTTATTATAAGCAATTATTTAGAGATGAAGGAATCAAAGGTCTGCTTGGCCAGCTTTGATTCCGGGGAGAAATAAATGGATGAGAAGTATGTAATTACGGTCGACGAGATAGACCGGTTAAAAAGAGAAGAATACCTTTTGATAGATATCAGGGATGATAAAACCTATTTGTACGGGTCCATCCCGGAAGCCATGAAC
>CAMKHH010000139.1 GCA_946412445.1 uncultured Eubacterium sp. | reverse complement strand
TTAACACTGTCCATGATTGAAATCTTCCATTCCTTTAATATGCGTTCCAGAAGAGGTTCTATCTTCACGATGAAAAGTCATAACAAATGGCTGTGGGGTGCGATGCTGCTTTCATTTGTCCTTACAACAGCAGTTATCGAGGTTCCATTCCTGGCGAATGCATTTTCATTCCAGCCGATTGATTTTCATGAATATCTGATTGCTATGGGGCTGGCTATTGTAATTATTCCGATTATGGAAATCACAAAAGCAATTCAAAGAAGTATGGGTAAATAAGACCTTTGCCCTTAGATATAGAAAAGCTGCCATTGGCAGCTTTTCTTGCGTACTTTTTCGCCCCAGGTATCAGATTGTGATTGACAAATCTTTCATTCTTGCATAAACTATAAAATAGATGGCAAAAGAGAGATATGGATTTCATTGCATCAAAAATATAGAGTTTAAAGGTAGAGAACGGAAAGAGTAGCAGATAAACCAAATCTGTCAGAGAGTGACCGTCACTGGCTGCGAGCGGTCTGATTACGGTATCTGTGAAGTGCTTCCGGGAACCGATTGGGTGAATGCACCGACACATGCGAGCACTGTGTCATAAAGTAGCCCGATACGTATGGCGGACGTTACAGGCCTGAGAGCAGAATTCAACAATGAATGCCGGTGGAAAATATCTAAGGCGCTTTTTGTAATTGAATTTTGAAAGTAAAGTGGAACCGCGGAGAATTTCGTCTTTATTTGACGGGGTTCTTTTTTTATCCATAAATATGGAAATCATAGGAGGATTTGGCTATGGGGTTTATGACACATATAAAGGAAGAATTTGCTGTCATTAAAGAAAGGGATCCGGCTATTAAATCGGCTTGGGAGGTATTGCTATATCCCAGTTTCCGTGTTATGCAGAAGTATCGAAGAGCTCATAAGCAGTATCTGAAGGGGCATTATTTCAGAGCCAGGTGGATTTCCCAACGGGCAACCAGAAAAACAGGCATCGAGATTCATCCGGGTGCGACAATCGGAAAAGGACTTTTTATCGATCATGGGGCAGGAGTAGTTATCGGTGAAACTGCGATTATCGGTGATAATGTGACACTATATCAGGGGGTTACGCTCGGCGGAACCGGAAAGGAAACCGGAAAACGTCATCCCACTATAGGAGACAATGTGATGGTCAGTGCCGGAGCGAAATTGCTGGGTTCTTTTACTGTAGGAGAAAACTCCAAAATCGGTGCAGGAAGTGTGGTGTTGGAAGAGGTTCCTCCGAACTGTACGGTGGTTGGCGTACCGGGCAGAGTGGTAAAAAGAGAGAATATCAAGGTTCCGAGAGAGACTATGGATCAGGTACATCTTCCGGATCCGATGCTGGATGATATCAGGGTATTACAGCGTGAGAATACAGAACTTACGAATCGGGTATTGGAACTGGAAAGGCGATCGAGAACGATTGCGGATTGTGAAACAGAGAAATAGGAGAAAAAGTATGAAATTTTATAATACATTAACGAAGAAAAAAGAGGAGTTTATACCTTTAAAGGAAGGCGAGGTTTCCATGTATGTGTGTGGACCTACCGTGTATAATCTCATCCATATAGGTAATGCACGACCCATGATTGTATTTGATGCGTTACGCCGTTATATGGAATATAAAGGCTATAAGGTGAATTTTGTATCCAATTTTACAGATGTGGATGACAAGATTATTGCCAGGGCAATTGAAGAAGGGGTGACGGCAGAAGAAGTGTCGCAACGCTATATCGCCGAATGCAAGAAGGATATGGCCGATATGAATGTCCGGCCGGCCACAACACATCCATTGGCCACTCAGGAAATTCCCGGGATGATAAATATGATCCAAACCTTGATTGATAAGGGCTTTGCATATAATGTGGAAGGGACGGTATATTTCCGTACCAGAAAGTTTGATGAATACGGGAAACTTTCTCATAAAAACCTGGATGATCTGCGTTCCGGAGGCCGTTCTCTTCTGGTGTCAGGGGAAGAGCAGAAGGAAGATCCGCTGGATTTTGTGTTGTGGAAGCCAAAGAAGGAAGGAGAACCCGCATGGAAGTCTCCGTGGAGTGAGGGACGTCCGGGGTGGCATATCGAGTGCTCGGAGATGTCTAAGAAGTATCTGGGTGAAGAGATAGATATACATGCGGGCGGTGAGGACCTTATCTTTCCACATCATGAAAATGAAATTGCACAAAGCGAGTGTTGTAATGGAAAACCCTTTGCACGGTACTGGCTTCATAATGCATTTTTGAACATTGACAGCAGAAAGATGAGTAAGTCACTGGGAAATTTCTTTACAGTTCGTGAAATCGGTGAGAAATATGATCTCCAGATCTTACGTTTCTTCATGCTGTCGGCGCATTACAGAAGTCCGCTGAATTTTAGTGAATCAATTATGGAATCTTCCAAAAATGCTCTGGAGCGTATCATAACTGCCGTGGATAACTGCAAACATGTGGCAGAGAATAGTGCTTCCGGAGAGCTGACTGATAAGGAGCAAGAGAAGCTTCGTGAAATGAGAGAATTTCGTTCTAAATTTGAAAAAGCAATGGAGGACGATTTGAATACCGCAGATGCAATTTCCGCCATTTTTGAGCTTGTGAAATTTTCTAATACAGAGGTTCATATGGAAAGCTCCAGAGCATTTGCCGGTATGGTAAAAGAAGAAATTGCAGCATTATCAGACATTTTGGGCCTGTTGGTGGATAAGAAGGCTGAGATATTGGATCGTGAAATCGAAGAAAAAATCGCCGGGCGCCAGGCAGCCAGGAAGGCGAGAAACTTTGCTCTGGCTGATGCAATTCGTGATGAATTACTGGAGAAGGGGATTATCCTGGAAGATACCCGTGAGGGAGTAAAATGGAAGAGAGCCTGATCACATATCTGAAAGAGCAGTTTCAACAGGAGGATGTGGATATTAAAACCTATTCGCCGCTCACATTAGCCTATATTGGAGATGCGATTTATGATCTGCTCATCCGTACCCTTCTGGTGGATAAAGGAAATACACAGGTAAATAAGCTGCATAGAAGAGCAAGCAGCCTGGTGAAAGCCGAGAAGCAGTCACAGATGATTGAAATTCTGGAGCAGCATTTTACAGCGGAAGAATTGCAGGTGTATAAGAGAGGACGCAATGCCAAGTCCGTTACCAGTGCCAAGAATGCAAGTATCATTGATTACCGGAGAGCAACCGGTTTTGAAGCAGTCATGGGCTACTTATACCTTAAGGGTAAGTATCACCGTATAATTGATTTGATAAAACTGGGTTTAGAACCTGGAGAAGAGGAAAAAGATGGAGAACGCCGGACAAGAGAGTCAGAATGAGAATAAAATTGAGGGAAGAAACGCAGTGCTGGAGGCTCTTCGCTCAGGCAGAAGTATTGATAAGATATTTATATTGATGGGAAGCCATGATGGTCCGATTCAGTCGATACTAAGAGAGTCAAAAAAGCACGATGTAATCATAAGCTACGTCTCGAAGGAAAGACTGAATCAGATTTCGGAAACAGGGAATCATCAGGGGGTTATTGCTTTGGCTGCATCCTATGCGTATGCCACAGTGGAGGAGATTCTGCAAAGAGCAGCAGAGAAAGGAGAACCGCCATTTATCCTATTGCTGGATGGAATTGAGGATCCTCATAACCTGGGGGCGATCATAAGAACGGCCAATCTGGCGGGTGCACACGGCATCATCATACCAAAGCACAGAGCCGTGGGGCTGACGGCTACAGTGGCTAAAACCTCTGCGGGGGCAATTAACTACACACCGGTGGCCAAGGTGACTAATTTAGGTGTTGCCATCGAACAACTGAAGAAGGAAGGCCTGTGGTTTGTATGTGCCGATATGGAGGGGACCAGGATGTATGATCTGGATCTGAAAGGACCTATAGGACTTGTAATCGGTAATGAGGGCGGAGGAGTCAGCCGCCTGGTCAGAGAAAAGTGTGACCTGATTGCCTCCATCCCCACGAAAGGAGATATCGATTCTCTGAATGCATCGGTGGCAGCCGGAATACTTGCTTATGAGATTGTCAGACAGCGAGGATAATATGAAAAATTACCATGAGTTCACGGATGAACAGCTCATAGAAAAATTGAGAAATGGAGAACAGGAGATAGCCGATTTTCTTGTGGACAAGTATAAAAACCTGGTTCGCAAGAAAGCCCGTGCCCTTTATCTGGCCGGTGGTGATCAGGAGGATTTGCTTCAGGAAGGGATGCTGGGGCTTTTTAAGGCTGTCCAGGAATATCTGCCCGGTAAAGATGCTACTTTTTATACGTTTGCCAGCTCATGCATCACAAATCAGATGTATAAGGCCGTGACAACCTCTCTGAGGCAGAAACATCAGCCATTGAATAATTCACTGTCTTTAAATGAACTGGAAGAAAGTGCGGCATGGAATCTGATTACAGAAGAGAGTCCTGAGAAGATTTTTCTGGAGCAGGAACGCAGCGACCATCTCAACAGCAAAATCGAAGCCAGCTTAAGTAACTTTGAGATGCAGGTTCTGGAGATGTACCTGGGAGGATATGATTATATCAGTATAGGCGAGAAACTGCATAAAACTCCGAAGTCTATAGACAATGCCCTTCAGAGAATACGAAAAAAGGTCAGAGAGACCCTGGGAACCGCAGGCGGACGAACTGTGAAAAAAGGCTGAAAAATGTCTTGACATTTCTTGCGGGATTTGGTAGAATCTTTACTTGTAGCGGACAAGAAAATCTGCTTAATATCAGGCTGATGTGGCACAGGTGGTAGCGCACCTCATTGGTAGTGAGGAGGTCACGGGT
>CAMKHH010000138.1 GCA_946412445.1 uncultured Eubacterium sp. | reverse complement strand
TGGAGAACGGCGCCTATGACATACCCACAGACCTGCTGGTAAAGATGGCGGATTCATTCAACGTTACCACCGACTACATACTCGGACGCACCGACATCAAGCGTGACTTAAGCGGCCAGGTGCGTATGAATCATGAAATGGACAGGTATTACGATATTGTATTGCGCTACCAGCGCCTGACGGACATTAATAAAAAGACCTTAATGACAATGCTGGAACGGCTGGAGCAGGCGCAGGGCGAACAGGAGAAACTTGTAACAGGGAATTTACACCGGAAGGAAAATGATGTGGATGATGAAGATAGCGGTATGTGACGATGATATGCGTTTTGCGGCGGAACTGGAGGAAATGGTGCGCCGCGAAGCGGCGGATGCGGGGATCAGTGTAGAGACGGAAGCTTATTCTGATGGCGACACTCTGGTTGCAGACATTGAAAAAAGTTACCGTTATGATTTGATTTTTCTTGACATAGAGATGGAGAGGGTAAACGGAATAAATGCTGCGCGGCAGATACGTCGCATTGATCGAGCCGCTCTCCTCATTTACGTGTCCGGCTATGAACAGTATTTAAAGGAGCTGTTTGAGGTGGAGCCGTTTCGGTTTCTTTCAAAGCCCGTGGATGTGATAAAGTTCCGAAAATACTTCCGTGATGCCTGTGCCCGCATAGGAAATACGGAAGCCTATTATCACTTTTCTTTCAATAAGGAGATTCGGAAAGTTGCGGTCAGGGACATCGTATATTTCGAGAGTCGCAACCGAGTAGTACATATATTCATGGCAGATGGCTCCGAGGAGCGTTTTTACGGCAGGCTAAACGCTGTTGAGAAAGAGCTTTCAGAGGGGTGTCAGGAGTTTCTGCGGATACACCAGTCGTTTCTCGTGAATTATGGTTATATAGAGAAGATGAACTTTTCTTTGGTGACGGTGCTCTTCGGGAACGGGAACCGGATTGACCTGAAGATCAGCGAAGACAGAGAGAAGGAGGTGCGATCACGGCTTTGCAAGATGGCAGGAGGGAAGGCGGTGGACGGATGAATCCTATATTTACCTATGTCGGCAGCCTGCTGACATCATGCTTTTACATACTCATTATGCATAAATTAATGAAGGCATTCTTCTCCTGCCCATCGGGAAACCCGCTGCGTTTTGTGGTATGGACCGTTTATTACATCCTGCAGGTGGTTCCCATCATAGGCGTGGTCATATCTCCGCCGGTAATGTTTTCCCTAAATATGTCACTTGTACTCATAATCAGTTCTATATCATACGATGCAGGCATAAAAAGGCACTGCATCTTTTCAGTGCTGGTGTGTGCCGTGTGGATGCTCATGGAGATTTCCGTTGATATCATTCTAAGACTGGCCGGAATGGAGGGGTGGGAATTGCAGACGGCGGGAACCGTCATCTCATTGATGCTCATGTATCTGCTTGCCATAACCGCGGGGCATTACGTGAGGCGGACAGAACAGCGTGACATTCCGTTCCGGTATGCCGTTGCGGTTCTCACTGTTCCCGCTGGAAGCGCCTACCTGATGCACAACATTTTCCTGATAACAGCGCAGCATGAGGAATACACGTCGTTCGCCATCATCTCGGGTATCCTGCTTCTCCTGCTGATCTACATGATATTTGAGGTCTATGACCGCATGGTGGATGATGCAGAGGCTCAGGAGAAGAATCTGCTTTATGAACAGGAGCTTGACCTTTTAAACAGACATGCGCAGGAACGTGAGGCGTACGACATGGAGATGAGGCGGCTACGGCACGATATGAAGCACCATATGTCGAGTCTGTTGGGGATGCTGCAGGGGGATGATACGAAACAGGCAGAGGAATACGTGCGCGGAATGCTTCAGGGAGCCTCAGAATGCCGGGCAGAGGATGTTTCCCGGACCGGAAACGCCATCGTGGACAGCCTTGTAAATCATAAATGTGGCATCGCCAGAGCAGAGGGTATCGTCTTTGATGCCAACGTGTTTCTGCCTGCTGAGCTACCTTTCCTGGGCGGACATCTTACCATAGTGTTCGGGAACTTACTGGATAATGCGCTGGAAGCATGTCGGGAAGTTGGGGAGGGAAAGCGATATGTCACGCTGGACGTCTCGTATGAGAAGGAAGTCCTTATGATTGCCGTTACAAACCCCTACCGCGGGGAACGGAGGAAAAACCGCATGGGGAAATACGTTACAACAAAGAAAGACTGCAGGAGCCACGGACTGGGACTCTCTTCTGTGGAGCAGGCGGCGGAAGCCTACTGCGGGCAGGTAGTTGCAGATGGGCAGGACGGCGTGTTCAGGGTATCGGTGGTGATGTACGGCAGCGAGGGGCAAAAATGACGTGGATACTCGTATTTATTACGAGCAACAAAAAGAAAATGCCAAAAGATATATACTGAAATATAGTAAAAGTAATTTTACTATATTTCGATATATTGATAAGGAGGTATTTCGCATATGAAACCGACAGGCAGAAACATATTGGCAAAACTGATGAAAAATGTAGCAGGAAAATCAGCACAGGCAGCCGCAGAAAGCAGATGTATGTATATTTACCACCAGCCCAAGCAGCCGGCAGGACTGAAGAGGATCAAAAAGTAAATCAGATGATCCCATAGAAATATTACTGGATAGCTCTCTTTTGAATCAATTTGAAATGATGCAAAAGGGGGCTTTTGTAATGTAAAGAAAATCAGCGTGAAATCCTAATAAAAAGCGCGAAATATGTTATAAAATGATTATATATTGATAATAAGGAGCAGTATTGTAATGGAGAAGATGAAGAAGATAAAAAATATGTGTGAACTTGAGAAATATGTGGGGGAAATGGCGCATAAAAAACTGATGTTTTGCAAGGGCTTTTATTTAAGTACAGGGGTTCCCTTTTATGACGATTACTTTGGATGTAAGCCATGTGCTGAATGCAAAGAATGCAAACGGTATTTGTACAGAAGACAATATATGAATCTGTTTTATGCTGTTGCAATTGTTTTTGGCATTTTAATGATGCTCATATTAGGAACTCCGCAGGGTGCTATTCGCTGGAATCTTTTTTTTCATGAGGGAGTACAGGAGGCTCTTTATAGTAATGTTGAAAGAATAGAACAGGAAGATAATTCGAGGGATTTGCACTATTCTGTTGTCGTTAATGGAGAACAGCAGGAGTGGGAAGTGATCTGTTTGCAGACCACCTGTATCGCAAGGCGGCTAAGTGAGTAGAAGGGACTTTAGAGTTTCCGCCGGGCGGAAAATTTACAAAATAAAGTTAACTAGGAGGATATATTTTATGGATTGTAGAAGTGAAGACAGAAGAAAGCAAATTGTTGAGGAGTATAATGTAGTGCCAAAAGCGCACATTAAGTTATTGGCGGGACAAGAAAAAATTAGCGATGCCGGAGGAAAAATTGAAAGAGAATATTATATTTTTGAGGCAACATCCAAAGAAAGCGGAAATCGGGAGATTATTCTGTGTGGTATGGGGCTGCCAGGGATTTTCTTAAGCTGTTGAATCATAAGGGGTTGCCCGTATTCAACCCTTTACATGGAGAAGGCGGTTGCGTCGATGGTGGTCCGCAAGGAGGGGAAGAAGCAGACGGTCATGATAATGGCGATCCGCAAAGAGGGGATGGAGGTAGAGGAGGAAGGAATCCTGAATGGAATCCAATAGCCCGGCAGTTATATTATGCTTGTATGTGGGTAATTATCATCATTGATGCAAATGGTGGTACACCAATTTTTGAAATACAGGAAAGAGTATACAACTTTAGGGATAGAGAGCCTTTCGAAAGTCAAATAAAAGGCGTAAATACGATAATTATGAGAAATTTGCAGGGAAGAACTTTGACAGAAGCAATAGATGAATTACGAGCAGATAATAGAATAAGGGATGGGCTTTGTCAGTTTAATATGCTGGAAGACATTATTAATAATGCAAGAGATAAAGCAGGGAATCCTATACAGTCATACTTTTAAGAAGTTATTTGTGGAAGGAAAAGCAGTTGTAATCATACATAATAGCTTTATAAAGGTATGCTGGCAAAGAAGCTTTTCGTGGCAGTATGCATTTAATAGCAGTTACGCGACTAACCATGTCATATAAAGAATAAGACATTTCTTGGACTTTATCCTAATGGGATTTGTTAAATGATTTATATTAATCTAAGCTTTATAGGCTGTTGCACATTTTTGTGTAGCAGCTTTTCATTATATTTTCACAGTAGGGGTATGCTGAATTGGGAAGATTTTCGTATTTTTAAGTTAGTTTTTTGCTGTATACACCATTATCTGATATAATATCTTTGTTAGTATTCATTTGGAGGGGAAATTATGCCAAGTAGAAATCCTACATACCATGAACAGAGGGAAACAAGCTATACTTTGCAGCTTAGACAGCTCTTAACGGAACTGCCACCATATGCAAGGGATTATTTCCGCGCTGCTGAACAGAAAACCAGTGCGAAAACACGGGTCTCCTATGCTTATGATTTGCTGGTCTTTTTCCGATTCCTGATTGAGAAGAATCCTGAATTATCCAGTAAGGGTATAAATGGGATAACATTGGGGGACATTGACCTGCTGACAAGCGGCGATATTGAGGAATATCAGGAATATTTAAAATATTATGAAGCTGAAAATGGGGAGCAGAAGAATGGGGCGCCCAGTATTGCAAGGAAAATGTCTTCCCTGCGGAGCTTTTTGGATTATTTCTATAAAAAGGAAATGCTGACAAAGAATGTTGCCATGCAGGTTGATATGCCGAAACTGCATGAAAAAGCAATCATCCGCCTTGAACCGGATGAAGTTGCCATTATGCTTGATAATATAG
>CAMKHH010000137.1 GCA_946412445.1 uncultured Eubacterium sp. | reverse complement strand
TCTGCTGTCTCATGAAGCGCAAGGCGGCGGCTGGTCTCTATTTGAAGGTGGGAGTCAGGCGGACTTTGATATCACCGGCATGGCGTTACAGGCACTGGCACCCTACTATACGGCAAATGCCGATGTAAGGGAAGCGGTTGACCGGGCTTTAAACCTTCTCGCTGCTTCCATGGGACCGGACGGAGATATGAGAAGTTCGAAATCCAGTGCGGTGAACTGCGAGGCTACCGTACAGATGATAGTTGCCTGCTGTTCTTTAGGAATAAATCCGGAAGAAGTAAAAGCCTCTTCCGGAAAAAGTCTGATGGATGGACTCAAAAAATACTATAATCAGGGAACCGGGGGATTCTATCACGATATGAGGGATACGGATACAGGCTCCGATGATATGTCCACACAGCAGGCACTGTACGGTCTTGCATCCTATCAGAGATTTTTAAACGGAGAGTTGAATCTTTACGATTTCAGACAGCCGGCCAAAAGCAGCCAGTATCAGATTCAGGCAGACGGGAAGCAGTATGTGGTTCCGGCCGGCGCGGAGGAGACGCTTTCTCTGCCGTCAGGAGCAGAAGAAATCAAGATTCAGAACCTTCCCATCGGGAGCTATGACAGTGCACAGATTTCCGATGGTGAACATACCTACAGCTCATCCTGGCGGCGCCAGGATGGAAGCACACCGGTGGACGGCTCAATTCCTGTCTCAGACGGCATGGTGTTAAACCTGTCGGTAAACAGGAGAGACGGAAGCACTGAGAACTGGAAACTGACCATAAAATTGGAAGAGGATGCGGATCTGAAGGCAGTCATTGATTTGATTGATGCGATTCCGGATATCAGCGGTTTAACGCTTTCCGATGAGACAACTGTGCAGAATGCGAAACAGGCCTATGATTTGCTGGCAGAGGAGAAAAAACCCTCTGTGACAAACCTGAATAAGCTGCAGGATGCATTAAAAAGGATAGAGGCTTTAAAAGCAGAGCAAGAGTCGGAATTGGAAGAAGCGCGTGCAAAGCTGCAAAAAGAAGTGGACGCAATTCCACAGCCTGTGATGATTTCTCAAAAGAATAAGCTGCAGCAGTATCTGCTGAAACTGGATACCCTTGGAGAGTGGAGCCAGAAAGCGGAATTAAAAAAACAGATTCAGGGATACCTTGCGGATATAGGAGAACGAGAGGCGGTGGTTGCACAGCTGGACGGAGATATCTGGGACCGGATTGACCCTTTACATATCACACAAAATGAAATGCCGACTATAAAGGAGCTCATGCAGCGGTATGGAAATTTATATGAAGAAGAACAGGGGCTTCTCGCCAACGGAAAAAGTCTGCTTGCTGCAGCGGATACCATCACCTCCCTGGAGGAAGGAATCATCCCCGCACAGGTGTTCCGGAACATGATGTCAACGAAGGAGGATTTTGTCTATTCCGGATTCTTTGATTCAGGCAAGCTGTATACATTGAGATTTGATGCGGAAAGTATCAGGACAGCCAGCGATGTTAAGGCCGGTATTGAAGTTCTTTCAGAGAAAGATAAGGATGTACCGGGATCAGCGGGGGCAGTCAGATTCCTGCAGCAAGGCAGCATGAATGGAAAGGTTACTCTTCTTTGCCCGGCAGGTATTGCAGATTATACCTACGACCTGTATCTGATGGATCCGGGCAGCCTTGAAATTAAAAGTGCAGGACAGGCAAAGGTAAGTGAGGGACAGGTAAGCATGACGGTATCCAGAGGCGGACAGTACTGGCTTGCAGACCGTGTGATTTCTCTTTCGGGAGGCGGAGAAATATTCCCGCAGACGATGGCTGCTCCTTTGGTACTCCCCGGATTAGTGGGAGAAAAGAAGAGCAGTGGCAGCACTGCTGGAAGCACAGCCAGTCCCGCCGCTTCTCAAAACAGCGGAAATACCTCAACCACGGGCACGGAGGCTGCGAAAAAACAGGAAATAAAGACACAGCATGAGCTAATAAAGGCTCAGCCTGTAAACGGAATAATAAAAAAGAGTGAATTTGAAAAAATCAAAGGTCAGGATAAGAACCTGCAGGCTGAGGGACTTCTGTTCGACGGTGTTACCTATACCCTTACATTCCATGGGGAAGACATTAAGGAACCCTCAGACTTTAAGTATGAGATAAAGGGAGAATGTGAGAACAGCACATATATCCGCCGGCTGTCTGAGAATCCTGTGATTCTCTGCATGGAGGAGACAGGAAAATTTCCGGGGAAGGCTTTGATATCTGTAAAGACGGGCCAGGAGGACGGCAATTATCTTCTGTTCCGGTATGATACAGAGAAAATGGAGGCGGAATATGTAAAAAAAGTAACGGCATCAGAAGGAACTATCGTCTTTACCTTGGAGGAGGGCGGTGAGTACTTTATAGCAAAACGTGCAAAATCAGGCTCCCTGTTGGAAGACCTTGAGGTGAAGAAGGCAGGTATCGGCGATATTGGGGAGGATTCCAAAGAGGCCTGGATGGAGGACGAGGAGCTGGTAGTGAGTGGAAATGCAGAGAAGAAAACCAGTCCCTTTATTTGGGCAGGGATTGGAGGAGCAGTCCTATTATGTGCAGGAGGAGCGGTGTTCTTTCTGAATAAAAAAAGGAGAGTGAGGGGAATACATGAAGCGGAAAAATAAAATTCCTGGTTTTATATTGGTCATGATTCTGGCACTATCCATGATTTTGACGGGGTGTCAGACCTCGCAGTTAAAAAAAGCGGGTGAAGTCAGTGCAGAGACGCTGGAAGAACAAAAAAAGGACAGCAGTACAGATAAGTCTGCACAGAAAGACTCGAAAAAGGCAGATGTCTCAAAGACAAAGGATTCAAAGGATGAAGATTATATCGATGAATCTTATGTGGATTCCAGATATGATGAGGATGAAAAGGAGGATCTGTCCAAATATCAGGAAAAAAAGGAAAAGGTTGTTACCTCAGATAATAGCATCGCACAGGGAAATAATAATCAGACAAATTCTACGGGCTCCGGGAGCGGAGGCACAGGCAGCACCACCCAAGGGAGCAACGGAGGCCAGTATAGTGACGGAAGCCGTACGGAGCAGGATCCATATAAGACAGACCCCATACCTGTAGGAAAGCCTAATCCGGTAGATGATTTGGCGATTGACAGCAGTACGGACGCTACCTGTACACTATTCGTAGAGTGCTCTACGATTCTGAATAACATGGGTGATCTGACAGCAGGAAAAGAAGACCTGGTACCTTCTGACGGAGTGATTTACGCAAAGAAAACAGTGACATTTCATCCGGGAGAATCTGTATTCGATGTCCTTTTAAGGGAGATGCAGAACAACAGAATTCATATGGAGTCTGTATTTACTCCGGGCTATAACAGTGCTTACGTTCAGGGAATCAATAATCTGTATGAAAAGGATTGTGGAAGGTGGTCCGGCTGGATGTACTGCGTAAATGGATGGTACCCAAACTATGGCTGCAGCCGTTACAAGGTACAGCAGGGGGATACGATTGAGTGGCATTATACCTGTGATCTGGGAGAAGATCTGGGCGAGACATGGGTAGAAGGACAAGGACAGTAGCAGATATGGATATCTTTTCAACGTATCATCCGATTATTAATTTCATCTATTTTATATTTGTCATGGGAATCACGATGTTTTTCATGCATCCGGTTTTTTTGGGCATAGCGCTCGTATCGGCGGGCGTCTATGCCATCTATTTAAAAGGGAAAAAAGCGGTCCGGCTGATGCTTTTCGGAATGCTGCCGATGTGCCTGTTTATAGCTGTCTTAAACCCTCTGCTCACCCATGCAGGAGTCACCATGCTTTTTTATATGAAAAATGGAAATCCTGTGACCCTGGAAGCCATTGTATACGGGATTGCCTCCGGATTTATGATTGCCTCGGTCATCTGCTGGTTTTCCAGCTTCCATGAAGTTATGACCTCAGACAAGTTCATGTATCTGTTCGGAAAGACAATCCCTGCATTTTCTCTGCTGTTGTCCATGTCCCTGCGTTTCGTCCCCCGTTTCGGCACGCAGATTAAAAAAATCGGACAGGCTCAGAAGTGTGTGGGAAGGAATGTAACAGAGGGGAATGTTTGGGAGCGTGCCGGCCATGGAATGAAGATTCTTTCCATTGCAGTAACCTGGGCGCTGGAAAATTCTGTGGAAACCGCGGATTCCATGAAGTCCAGAGGGTATGGATTAAGAGGCCGAAGCAATTTCTCAATCTACCGCTTTGACCACAGAGATAAAACGCTGCTTTTCATACTGGCTGCGGAAGTGGCTGCTATTCTTTTTGCGATACATCAGGAGTGGGTACATATTCTTTATTATCCGGCATTCACCATGAATAAGTGGAATATACAAAGCGGGTTTTCTTATTTTTTGTATGCGGTATTCTGCCTGACACCTGTAATTCTGAATATCAGAGAGGACATAAGATGGAATTATTTGAAATCAAAAATCTGACGTTTCACTATCCCAATCAGGAACGGGCGGCTCTTAAGGATATTGACTTTTCCGTGAAAGAAGGGGAATTTCTTGTAATCTGCGGAAAGTCCGGATGTGGAAAGACAACACTTCTGAAGCATTTTAAGACGGCGATGTCACCCTATGGGAAGCGGGAAGGAGAGATACTTCTGGAAGGGCGTACGCTGGAAGATGTATCGGTTCGTGAACAGGCCTTGCGAATCGGATATGTCCTGCAAAGTCCTGACAATCAGATTGTTACAGACAAGGTCTGGCACGAGCTGGCTTTCGGTATGGAAAATCTGGGGTATGATCCGGGAATCATCCGTCTGCGGGTAGCTGAGATGGCAAGCTATTTCGGAATCCAGACCTGGTTTATGAAGAAGGTGGATGAGCTTTCAGG
>CAMKHH010000136.1 GCA_946412445.1 uncultured Eubacterium sp. | reverse complement strand
TAATTACATAAGTGCAGGAAAGCCTCTCCTGTCAGCTCTTCTTTTTTTATATCATCAATCTCTGTTTTAAGCGTCTCCAATCGGGTTATGGCTTCCTGCAGGCTCCTTTGCGGTTCCGTATTCAGCCCATAATAATAATCCAGTTTTTTCAAAACTTTTGAAGTCCTGATCAGGGATGGAAGAGCCCTGGGAATTGCAGCAATCTCCTCTTCCGGGGTTTGAGATCCCTTCTCTTCTTTTTTCAGTTTCTCCCAGTCCGGCTGCCCCTCTGTCGAATCTCCAAAAACATGTGGATGTCTATGTATCATCTTTTTGCTGATACCATCTATCACATCCTCAAGGGTAAAGTTTCCCTCCTCTTTTGCAAGCTGGCTATGGAATACCACCTGCATCAGTACGTCTCCTAACTCTTCGCAAAGATTATCAGGACTTCCGCCTTCGACAAGGGTTTCTATTCCGTCCACAGCCTCATAAGCCTCCTCCAGCATGCATGGAATCAAGCTTTCATGGGTCTGGATCTTGTCCCAGGCACATCCGTCTTTCCCTCTTAAGGTTCTTATAATTTCCTGAAAGTCCTGAAATGTATACTTATTCTTCATCATAGCATCTTATGAATCATATCTACGACTTCTTTTCCCAAAGCTGCCGATTTTGCATCTGCATCCGCCATAGAACTGCCTTTGATTCCATAGTAGAACTTCACCTTCGGTTCCGTTCCTGATGGTCTAACGCATACCCAGGCATCATCCTCCAGATCATAATACAGAACATTGGATTTGGGCAGCCCGGTCGGCTTAACAGCACCGGTTTCCGTTTCAATAATCTTGTCCTCTTTATAGTCACGGGATAAAACCACTTTATAATCACCGATTTTCTTAACAGGTTCCCGGCGAAGCGTATCCATAATTTCCTGGATTTTTGCCAGTCCTTCGATACCTGTAAGCGTAATCGACTGAATGTCGTCTTTGTAATAGCCGTACTTTTCATAAAGCATGATCATCGCATCCCACAGGGTCATCCCCTGGGTCTTATAGTATGCTGCCGCTTCACAGAGCGCCATGGTTGCAACAATTGCATCCTTGTCACGGGCATAAGTTCCAATCAGACAGCCGTAAGACTCTTCAAATCCAAACAGATAGCTCCCTTTTTTGCTCTGTTCAAAGCCCAGGATCTGCTGTCCGATATACTTAAAGCCCGTCAAAACCTCAATCAGCTCCACTCCATAATACTTTGCAATTGCGTCGGCCATATTACTTGTCACAATCGTCTTAATCAGGGCTCCGTCATCGGGGAGTCCATAAAGTTCTTTTCGCTGTCCAATCTCATAGTCCGCCAGAAGACAGCCGGACATATTCCCGGTCAGAGTATGGTAGCTTCCATCCTTATCACGTACCCTGACACCCAGGCGATCGGCGTCAGGATCCGTGGCCAGAACCAGATCCGCATCAATTTCCCTTGCCAGTTTCAGCCCCAGATCAAAAGCCTCATCTGCTTCGGGATTTGGGTAACTTACTGTCGGGAACTCTCCGTCCGGAAGCTCCTGCTCCTTCACAACATGAACCTGAGAGAATCCCAATTCCTTCAGCACACGGCGGGCCGGGATATTGCCTGTTCCATGCAGGGGAGAATATACAATTTTCAAATCCTTTGCCACCTTTTCAATGGCATCCATATGTAATACCCGGCTCTTCAGCTCCCCGATATAAGAATCATCAATCTCTGAACCAATTACCTGATACAGATTTTCTGCAACAGCTTCCTCCCGGCTCATCGTCTTTACGTCATTATAATCTGTCACCAGCTTTACCTGATCCATAATCCCTGTGTCATGAGGCGGCGTTATCTGGGCACCGTCTTCCCAGTACACTTTATAGCCATTGTATTCCGGCGGATTATGACTGGCAGTGATATTAATTCCGGCTATACATCCCAGTTTTCGGACTGCAAAAGAAAGCTCCGGCGTAGGACGCAGAGATTCAAAGATATACGCCTTTATCCCGTTTGCAGCCAGACAAAGTGCGGCCTCCCGGGCAAATTCCGGTGACATGCGGCGGGAGTCATAAGCAATGGCTGCTCCTTGCGCCTGCCCGTGTACAGAGATAATATAATTTGCCAGGCCCTGTGTTGTCTTACGAATTACATAGATATTCATTCTGTTGGTTCCGGCGCCGATAATCCCTCTTAAACCTGCCGTACCAAATTCCAAATCCCTGTAAAAACGTTCTTTTATCTCATTCTCGTCCTCTGCGATAGCACGTAACTCTTCTTTTGTTCTGTCATCAAAATATGGGTTCTCCAGCCATGACTGATAAACTGCCTTATAATCCATCCTGATACCTCCATTTGTTATTCTTTCGTTGAGAAAATTATATACCAAAATGGAGGAAAAAGAAATGACTAAAAGATGTTTTTCAGAAAGTTTTGCCAGTTTCCAAATTGCAGCTGCAATTGTTCCAGCTTCTCAACATTCTTCCCGGAAATCCAAACCTTGTTATTGTTGGAATAGTGATTGACCAGCTTCCAAAATTTCCAGGGATAGGAAAGCCGGAGTCTCAAGTCCATTAATTCCCGTTCTGAAAGAGGTCTCACCTTCTGATATGTTTCAATCATTCCCTCACCCAGGGCAATGTCCCAGTTATGCTTTTCCAATATTTTCCGCATGAAATGATACAGATCTGCGGTCTGTATATCAAAGTTCCACCTGTCAAAATTGGTTACAGCTGTCCTGCTGCCTGAAAAGACTACATTATGCTGATTGTAATCCCCATGACAGATGCTTCCATTTTCCAGATTCAGATCTCTAAGTTCTTCATATCCCGAACTTTTCAGATTTTCTACCATCTCCTCCCCTTTTTCCAGAAAAGGTTCTACGCAGGAAAGCAGTTTCATCTCAAAAGCACTTTTCTTCTGACGCTTATGTATGAATTTTCTTGTTTTCCGGATTTCGGCATTGTGACGCATGCACTCATGAATCAGAGATTCCCGGACATATTCTTCTTTTACTTCAAGATGCATTACCTTATGAAGGGCCGCCAGCATTTCCACCGCCCGTTCGATGTCAGAAATAGAACGGGTATCACACTCCTTTCCGGAATACCAGTCACGAACCACATATGTGTTATCTTCTCTGTCGCAGGACAGAAGCTCTCCCTCCAGGTTTCGCCGGAGACAATCCAGATACGGAAATCCCGAGGTCTTGATCTTCTCCATCAGCGCATACTGTTGTTCCAGCTTCTGCTTTGTTCCGCCGCATTCCTTGATGCTGATCCACCCTTCTTGTGTCTCATAAAGCAGGACTCCTCTTCCCTTGCAGGACGATTTTGCTGTCAGTCCATACTGTTCCAATATCCATAAACCACGATCGTACACGCATGCTCCCCCTTTTCTACTTAAGTGCCGGTACACTGGAAGATTTCTCGTCCTTCTATAGTATGCAAGGGTCGAAGCATTCATGCACGTGCAGATGAGACGGTGCAAAAAGCGAATTTATTTATTTTCTTTTTCTTCTTCTATAAGGGTCTTAATATAAAAAAGCAGATAATCCCGCTGATTCTTTTCGGGATATTCTAATACCTGTTCTAAAGCCCGGTTGAGCAGTTCTCCAATCTGAGGGCCGGGTTTCATGCCCATCGTAATAAGATCCTGACCCGTCAGCTTCAAGTCTTTCAAAGAAATGCATTGCTTCGAATCCATAATCTCCTGAAAACACCTTTCCACCTCGGAAATGTTCTGCATTTTTTCTTTTCGGCAAAAACCACTTTGTGCCATGGTATCTGCATATTGTACTTTTAAAAGCTTGCCAAATAAATCAGGTCCTAATTTGTTCAGGACTTTACGGACCATCTTCATGGAAGGCTCCATCCTGCAGTCATGCCACTTTATCAGATTTGTAACCTGATAGATTGTATCATTATCAAATTTTAATCGCTGAAGTATCTCTCTGGACAGTTCCATACCCTCCATGGCGTGCCCCTTGAAATGGTCGATTCCATCCTCATCCGTAACCCTGCATCCCGGTTTTCCCACATCATGAAGCAGCATGGTGATGCGGAGGACTTTTTCTGCAGGTATATATTTTAAACTTTCAATTGTATGATGCCCCACGTCATAGCAATGATGAGGATTATTCTGCGCCGTATTCATCATAGCATCAAATTCTGGCAGAATCACACTGGTAATTCCGGTATCAAAAGCATACTGAATATATTCCGGATGCCCGGACAGCAAAAGCTTGGTCATCTCTGCAGCAATCCGCTCGGCACTGATTTTAGACAATGTCCCGGATAATTTGCAAATCGCATCGTAAGTTGCCTGCTCAATCCCAAAATCCAACTGAGCGGCAAAACGCAGTGCCCGAAGGATTCGAAGTGCATCTTCTCCGAATCGTGCTTCGGCATTTCCAACGCACTGAATACATTTATGCTGAAGATCCTCCACTCCTCCATAGAGATCAATCAACCCACTGTCATCATTATAAGCCATAGCATTTATCGTGAAGTCTCTTCGCCTTAAATCTTCTTCCAGCGATGCTGTAAATGTAACTTCACTGGGATGTCTCCCGTCCTCATAGTCACCATCAATACGGTAAGTTGTCACTTCATGAGCATTATTTCCGATCAATACGGTTACGGTTCCATGCGAAATTCCTGTATCCACGGTACGGTTAAATATATCTTTGACCTGCCACGGCGTTGCCGATGTGGTAATATCCCAATCCTCCGGCTCCCGATTCAGAATAGAATCCCGAACACAGCCGCCTACCGCATAAGCTTCATACCCCTTTGCCTGAAGACTGTTAATAATTGCATTCACACTTGCCGGTAATTTTAATTTCAATCCCTTCTCCTCCAATGACGAATTTAAGT
>CAMKHH010000135.1 GCA_946412445.1 uncultured Eubacterium sp. | reverse complement strand
ATTCTGGAGGAATTGTAATAGATGGCATTTGAAAGTTTAACAGATAAACTGCAGAATGTATTTCGCAGCCTGAGGGGCAAAGGGCGTCTGACGGAAGCGGATGTAAAGACAGCCTTAAAAGAGGTAAAGATGGCACTGCTGGAGGCCGATGTCAATTTTAAAGTGGTGAAACAGTTTATCAAAGCCGTACAGGAACGTGCGGTGGGACAGGATGTCATGAACGGATTGAATCCGGGACAGATGGTCATTAAGATTGTGAATGATGAACTGGTCAGACTGATGGGCAGCGAGACTACAGAGATAGCACTCAAACCTTCGAATGAAGTCACTGTCATTATGATGGCAGGTCTGCAGGGTGCGGGTAAGACGACTACTACCGCTAAAATTGCCGGGAAGCTGAAAGCCAAGGGGAGAAAACCACTGCTGGCTGCCTGTGATATCTACAGGCCCGCAGCGATTACTCAACTGCAGTTGAACGGCGAAAAGCAAGGTGTTGAAGTATTTTCCATGGGTGATAAGCAGAAACCTGTGAATATCGCCAAAGCGGCAATAGAGCATGCCAAAGCCAATAATTTTAATGTTGTAATTCTGGATACCGCAGGACGTCTGCATATCGATGAAGAGATGATGCAGGAGTTAATCACAATAAAAGAGACAGTACAGGTGGATCAGACCATATTGGTGGTAGATGCCATGACAGGTCAGGATGCAGTGAATGTATCCGAGATGTTTAATACGAAGGTGGGCATTGATGGAGTTATACTCACAAAGCTGGATGGTGATACCAGAGGCGGTGCCGCTCTATCCATTAAAGCAATCAGCGGGAAACCGATTCTGTTTATAGGTATGGGTGAGAAACTCTCCGATCTGGAGCAGTTCTATCCGGACCGGATGGCCTCCCGTATTCTGGGCATGGGAGATGTGATGAGCCTGATTGAAAAGGCACAGGAGAGCATCGACGAAGATAAAGCCAGAGAAATGGAACAGAAGCTGAAAAAAGCACAGTTTGGCTTTGATGACTATCTGGAAAGCATGAATCAGATGAAAAAGATGGGTGGAATCGGAAGTGTTCTTGGTATGATTCCGGGGATGAATGGAAAGCTTCAGGATATTGAAGGTGCCATTGATGAAAAGGATCTGGCCAGAAAAGAGGCAATTATCTATTCGATGACCCCACAGGAAAGAACCAATCCGGACTTGCTGAATCCTTCCAGAAAGGCACGGATAGCCAGGGGCTGCGGACTGGATCTGGCTGAGGTAAACCGCTTTGTGAAACAGTTTGATCAGACCAGAAAGATGATGAAACAGATGCCCGGTCTGATGGGCGGCAAGGGTAAGAGGCGTGGAGGTTTCAAACTGCCGTTTTAACCGGTAAGTTTGTTCTCATATAAAAAATGTAATTATTCACAGGGAGGTGAATGCAATGGCAGTAAAGATTCGTTTGAGAAGAATGGGACAGAAAAAAGCTCCTTTCTATAGAATCGTAGTAGCGGATTCCAAGTCTCCGAGAGATGGAAAATTCATCGAAGAAATAGGGACATACGATCCAAATTGCGATCCAAGCGTATACAGCGTTAACGAAGAAGCAGCTAAAAAGTGGCTTGCTAATGGTGCGCAGCCTACAGAAGTTGTAGGAAAGATTTTCAAGCTGGCTGGTATTGAAAAATAAATACGGTGCGGAGGTGTCTTGTAATGAAAGAATTAGTAGAAGTAATTGCAAAATCTCTGGTTGAGAATCCGGACGAAGTGGTCGTTACCGAGACCGAAAGCGGGGATTCCGTATTGGTGGAATTGAAGGTGGCCTCTTCTGATATGGGTAAAGTTATCGGAAGGCAGGGACGGATTGCCAAAGCGATCCGCGCAGTTGTAAAGGCTGCTTCCTCCAAATACGATAAGAAAGTTGTAGTAGAAATCCTTCAGTAAGTTTTATATGTTGAGGTGTTTTACGAAGATGATACCCCTGGAAGAAGCTTGTTATAATAAAGTGCTTCTTCCGGGGGTACACTGTTATTCCGGGAGGTTGACATGGAAGAATTTCTAAAGGTGGGGATTGTCAGCTCCACCCATGGTGTACGTGGCGAAGTAAAGGTATTTCCCACAACTGATGATGTGCGGCGGTTTAAGAAGCTGAAAAAAGTCTGTATAAACCCTGATACCGAAAGGGAATTTCTGGAGATAGAGGGCGTAAAATTCTTTAAGCAGTATGCAATTCTGAAATTCCGGGGAATTGATATGCTGGACGATGTACTGCCCTACAAGGGCTGTGAGTTGTATGTAGAGCGTAAAGACGGGGTGCCGTTAAAGGCAAACGAATACTACATCGCGGATTTAATTGGAATGAAGGTATTTACTGAAGACGGAAAAGTATTTGGCTCATTAAAAGATGTGTTAGCGACAGGGGCCAATGATGTATATATTGTAGAAACAGCTGAACATGGAGAGGTACTGATTCCGGCGATTAAGGACTGTATTCTGGAAGTGGATATAGAGCAGCAGAGAATGGTGATTCATCTCCTGGAGGGTCTGATATGAGATATCATGTGCTGACCTTATTTCCGGAGATGATTCATCAGGCAGCTAACACCAGTATAGTGGGCAGAGCTTTAAAAAATAAAGCCATTTATCTGGAAACCACAAATATCAGGGATTATTCCGCGAATAAGCATATGAGGGTAGATGATTATCCTTATGGCGGCGGTGCCGGGATGGTGATGGAAGCAGAGCCTGTATTCAGGGCATATGAGTCTGTAAAGGAAAAGGTTGGATATAAGCCCAGGACTGTATATCTGACACCGCAGGGGAAAGTCCTGAATCAGACCATGGTGGAGGAGTTCGCATTGGATAAAGATATTGTATTACTTTGTGGACACTATGAAGGGATTGATGAACGGGTTCTCGAAGAAATCGTGACAGATTATGTGTCCATTGGCGATTATGTGCTGACCGGCGGGGAGCTGGGGGCGATGGTTATGATTGACGCCATATCCAGATTCGTGCCGGGTGTACTTTCCAATGAGGAGTCCTCTCAGTTTGAGTCACTTCAGGACAATCTGCTGGAGTACCCGCATTACACCAGACCGGAAGTCTGGCATGAAAAAAAAGTTCCCGAGGTCCTGCTCTCAGGAGACCATAAAAGAATAGAGGCCTGGAGACATGAACGGTCCATCCAAAGAACGGCAAAGAGGCGCCCGGATCTTCTTAAGAAGAGTTATCGGGTACACCTTGCTTTTTACGGAAATCCTGAGCTTAAAAATCAGGCAGAAGAGCTGTGCAATGCGCTGTCCAGATATGGAGAACTTCTGGACTTTAACCGAAAGAAATTAAGAAAACAAAGATACTGTTTTGAATGTCAGGATGTGCTTCTCCTTCTGGCAGCAAATAATTGATAATCCGGGCGAACCGGAGGCATTTTTAAATCTGACAGGAAGAAGGACCCCATGCTTTATACTGATTGCGGATGATGGTGAGCATCGGGAAAAGGCAGAACAAAAGTTACGGATATTACTTGAATCTCAAGGATTCCTATATAAGGACTCGCGTTTTCTGTCTGATTCCGGGAATTGCGGTCAGATAAATAAAATTGCTTTGGAGATACGAAAACAGCTGGAATAAAAAATTTGTTGCATTCTGTAAATACTTATAGTATAATAATCGATGTTGTTGGTGCGAGTTTGAGAATTTTAAATTTGCGCTGGAAAGAAGAGATGGTCCGCTGTCACGTTTATCGGTGATAAGAACATCCGGAATATAATTAAGGAGAGATAACATGAACGAAATTATTAAGAAGATTGAAGCAGAGCAGTTAAAAGAGAAGATGCCTGAATTCAGTGTCGGAGATACCGTAAGAGTACATGGCAAAATCAAAGAGGGTAATCGTGAGAGAATCCAGATTTTTGAAGGGATTGTTTTAAAGAAACAGGGCGGAAGCAACAGAGCCACTTTTACTGTTCGTAAGCAATCTAACGGAATCGGTGTTGAGAAGACATGGCCTTTGCATTCCCCGAACGTAGAGAAGGTAGAGGTTGTAAGACATGGTAAGGTAAGACGGGCAAAATTGAATTACCTGAGAGGCCGTATCGGTAAAGCTGCAAAGGTAAAAGAGCTTGTTAAATAATGAATGATAGTAACTATTGAGACTATTTTTATTGTGTTTACTCCAAGAATCACAGGGACTTATACGCAGGTATATAGTCCCTGTTTTCGAATGAGGAAAAGGGTATGGGATTCAGTCCAAGGTATGTAAAGGATTATTTTTTACAGAGCAAAGTGAAAGCAATTTTAATCTTTGTAGTGGAGATTGCTTTGATTGTGCTGCTGGCAGCGGGAGTATCTTACTTTTTCTGCAAAAGCATTGTCCTGCAGGAGGGTTCTATGGAACCTGCACTAAAAGCAGGCGACCGCGTTTTAATCAACTCAGCGTCCTATAAATTGTCTTCTCCCAAGCGAGGTGATATCATCGTATACCGCACCACAGAGGATGCAAAATCCAGTCTCCACGTCAAGAGGATTATCGGACTTCCGGGTGAAACAGTACAGATAAAGGATGGACAGATACTGATTGACAACAAAACCTATGTTGAGAAAAAAGGTTTTCCGGCTATTACAAATCCGGGTCTGGCGGAAGATGCGGTCAAATTGGGAAGCGGGGAATATTTTGTGTTGGGAGATAACAGAAACAACAGTGAAGACAGCCGTCATGTGGACATGGGAAATATTAAAAAGAAAAATATTATTGGGAAGCTTTGGTTTGTTGTGGCCCCTATGGACAGATTTGGCATCTTAAAAAAATGATTCGATTGTCAAAAACCCATCCCGGTTGTAGAATATCGGGGTGGGCTTTTGACAATCGAATAGGAGGAGTATATGAA
>CAMKHH010000134.1 GCA_946412445.1 uncultured Eubacterium sp. | reverse complement strand
TTATCATATTGTACAGGAACGTGCCACATATCGTGACAGCATCTATCGGGAGCGTGCGGTTGCAAGCGAGAGGGTGCGTCTGGCTATGGGTATGTCCTTACGGCCGGAAAACAGAGCAGTGCATATCACGGCCGGGATGGAAAACAGTAATATTAATGAAAAGTACTATGAGCCGCCGCTTATGCAGGTGATTCCATCAGCCTGTGATGCCTGTGAGCCAAATAAATACCAGGTAAGTAATATGTGCAGAGGCTGTGTGGCACATCCCTGTAAGCAGGTCTGTCCCAAAGAGGCAATTTCTATTATTCACGGTAAGTCTGTGATAGATCAGGATAAGTGCATCAAATGCGGAAAATGCAAGGCCATCTGCCCATATGATGCAATATCGAGGATGGAACGTCCATGTGCCAGAGCCTGTGGCGTCAACGCCATAGAAAGTGATGCACAGGGAAGGGCCGAAATCAACTCGAAAAAGTGTGTTTCCTGTGGAATGTGTATGGTAAACTGTCCTTTTGGTGCCATTTCGGATAAATCGCAGATTTTCCAGCTTGCCCGTGCCATAAGGGATGGAGAGGAAATTATCGCCGAGGTTGCGCCGGCATTTATCGGACAGTTCGGGAAAGATGTGACACCTGCCATGTTTCAGGCTGCATTAATAAAACTGGGATTTAAGGAAGTCTATGAAGTGGCTTTAGGAGCCGATATCGGAGCGGTTTCAGAAGCCCATCATTATGCAGCCAAGGTCAGTACAGGAGAACTGCCTTTTCTGCTTACCTCCTGCTGTCCGTCCTGGTCGATGCTTGCCAAGAAACAGTTTCCGGATTTGATAGAAAGTGTTTCTGAGGAACTTACACCTATGGTGGCATCAGCCAGAAGCATCAAAAAGCAGCATCCCAATGCCCATGTGGTCTTCATCGGTCCCTGTGCGGCAAAAAAACTGGAGGCATCCCGGACGCATGTCCGCAGCGATGTGGATTTTGTAATTACATTTGAAGAACTTCAGGGAATGTTTGAAGCCAGGGGTATCGAACCGGCGGATATGGATCCGGGTAAAGGGCTTCACAATGCCACTGCGGCAGGAAGAGGCTATGCCGTAGCAGGCGGAGTAGCTTCGGCTATTGAGAGGTGCCTGAAGGAGTACTATCCGGATATTCCGGTATGCATTGAACATGCGGAAGGACTGGCGGATTGCAGGAAGCTTCTGACGATGGCGAAAGCCGGGAAGATGAAAGGCTGCCTGATTGAAGGGATGGGCTGTCCCGGAGGCTGCATGGGTGGAGCCGGAACTAATGTTCCGTTTAAGACGGCGGAAACTGAACTGAAAAAATACAAGGCGGGTTCATCCCGGCAGGTGCCCCCGGAGGATCTGATAGAGATTAAGCTGCCTTGAAATTATGGTATACATGGGTTATAATAATTCAAGCTTACAAATCACCGGATATTGGAAATCTGGTAGATGAAAGAAACAGGAGATAGCAGGAATATGGTTAAAACAAGATTTGCGCCCAGTCCCACAGGACGTATGCATGTGGGAAATTTGAGAACAGCACTATATGCGTATCTGATTGCCAAACATGAGGGCGGCAATTTTATGCTTCGTATTGAGGATACAGATCAGGAGCGCTTTATGGAAGGTGCTCTGGAGATTATATACCATACCTTGGACGAAACGGGACTAAAGCATGATGAAGGACCGGATAAGGACGGTGGTGTGGGGCCTTATGTGCAGAGTGAAAGAAATGTACAGGGCATTTATCTGAAGTATGCAAAGCAATTAATTGCACAGGGAGATGCTTATTACTGTTTCTGTGATAAGGAGCGTCTGGAGTCCTTGTCTGCTAATGTGGGCGGAAAAGAAATTCATATGTATGATAAACACTGCCTGCATCTGCCAAAAGAAGAGATTGAAAAGAATCTGGCAGTGGGTAAGCCTTATGTTATCCGCATCAATATGCCTACAGAAGGGACAACAACTTTTCATGATGAAATTTATGGGAATATAACAGTGGAGAATGCAGAGCTGGATGATATGATACTGATTAAGTCGGACGGTTTTCCTACCTATAATTTCGCCAACGTTGTGGATGATCATCTGATGGGAATCACCCATGTGGTGCGTGGAAATGAATATCTGTCTTCGGCACCGAAGTATAATCGGCTGTATGAGGCATTTGGCTGGGAAGTTCCGGTTTATGTTCACTGTCCTCTGATTACGAATGAAGAGCATCAGAAACTGTCAAAGCGAAGCGGACATTCTTCTTATGAAGATTTGATTGATCAGGGATTTCTGACGGAGGCCATCGTCAACTTTGTGGCGCTTCTGGGATGGAGTCCGGTGGATGACCGGGAGATTTTCACGCTGGAAGAACTGGTAGAGGCATTTGATTATCACAGAATCAGCAAATCACCGGCTGTATTTGATATGATAAAGCTTAAGTGGATGAATGGGGAATACATTAAACAGATGGAGGATGAGGCATTTTTTGAAAAAGCTTTTCCTTATCTGAAACGAGTATTGCATAAAGAATATGATTTCCATAAAATCGCATCCATGGTAAAGACGCGAATCGAGACCTTCCCGGATATTCCGGAATTGATTGATTTTTTTGAGCAGGTTCCGGAATATGATGTATCTATGTATACACATAAAAAGATGAAGACAAACCAGGAAACCTCTCTGGAGGTTTTGAAGGAAATCCTTCCGCTTCTGGAGGAACAGAAGGATTATAGTAACGATGCGCTGTTTGGATTACTGTCAGCATATGTAAAGGAAAAAGGCTGTAAGAACGGATATGTGATGTGGCCGATTCGTACTGCTGTGTCAGGAAAGCAGATGACTCCAGCCGGCGCAACAGAGATTCTGGAGATTATCGGTAAGGATGAAGCAATCGCCAGAATCAAAGCGGCAATAGAAAAACTTGAGCATTGACGGGTGTATGTTCCTATGAATTTGAACGAGTCTCAAAGCAGGGCTGCCGCCCATATAAAAGGACCTATGATGGTTCTGGCAGGTCCGGGGTCCGGTAAAACAACTGTGATCACCCAAAGGACCTGCAATCTGATCAGGCAGGGAATTCCGGATTCTTCTATCCTTGTCGTCACCTTTACAAAGGCGGCGGCGAAGGAGATGAAGGAACGCTTCCTGCGTCTTATGAATCTACATATTTCACAAGTCACATTCGGTACCTTTCATGGAGTGTTTTATGGAATCCTGCGTCACACGTATCAGCTATCCGGCCAGAATATATTAAGTGAAGATATGAAACTGAAGCTTCTTCGTGAACTGGTGAATACTTATTGCCGGGACATAGAAGATGAGAATGATCTTCTGGAGAAGCTGGCCAGGGAAATCAGTACGGTAAAGGATGGAAGAATCGATTTGTCCCATTATTACTCTGCCTGCATGGCAGAGGATGTTTTTCGAAAAATATATGAGGAATATCAGGCATGGATGAACCATAACAGGAAGCTGGACTTTGATGATATCATGGTCTGGACTTATAAGCTTTTTTTAAAGCGCCCGGATATCTTGAAGCAATGGCAGGAGAAATTCCGATATATATTAATTGATGAGTTTCAGGATATCAATCTCATACAATATGATATCATACGAATGCTGGCAAAGCCTTGGAATAACCTATTTATCGTTGGTGATGACGATCAGTCCATCTACCGGTTCCGCGGGGCAAAGCCGGAAATCATGCTGAATTTCCCAAAGGATTATCCGGATGCGGGGCAGGTGATTCTGGATACGAATTACCGGAGTACCGGAGAAATTGTAAAGAAGTCCCAAAGACTGATTGGAGAAAATGAAAAGCGTTTTGGAAAGGGCCTTAAGACAAACCGGGAGGACGGAATAAAAATTGATATTCACGTCTTTGAAGATGACCGGCAGGAGGTTGAGTATATGATTGGGGATATCAGGAAATACTTGCAGGAGGGGCATAAATACCGGGATATTGCCATCTTGTTTCGAACCAATACCGGCAGCAGAAAAAGTGTGGAGCAGTTGATGGCGTATAACATTCCTTTTCAGATAAGGGATGGCCTGCCGAATCTTTATGAGCACTGGGTGGCAAAGGATGTACTTACCTATATGCGTCTGGCGGGAGGCAGCAGACTTCGGAGTGAATTTCTTCGTATTGCCAATAAACCGAACCGTTATCTTGCCAGGACCTCGTTTACGGATCCGGAGGTTTCTTTTGAAGCCTTATACCAGGTATATGAAGAACGTCAGTGGATGTGGGAGAGGATTGAAAAGCTGGAGCATGATTTGAAAGTAATAGCTCCTATGACACCATTTGGAGCCATTAATTATATACGATATGGAATCGGTTACGAGGGCTATCTAAAGGAATATGCACAGTATCGCAGGATAAAACCCGAGGAGCTGCTGGAAATTCTGGATGAGATTTCGGATACGGCCAGGGGATTCGATAAGATGGAGGACTGGTTTAAGCATATAGAACGTTATAAGGAAGAGCTGAAACGCCAGGATCAGACCCGGCAGCAGAAGTCGGATGGAATTACAATTTCTACGCTGCACAGCAGCAAGGGACTGGAATTTGATAATGTATATATACTGGATGTGAATGATGGAATCATACCTTACAAAAAGGCAGTTCTCGATGCGGATATGGAAGAAGAGCGCCGTATGTTTTATGTGGGGATGACAAGGGCTAAGAACAGGCTTCATCTTTATGCGGTTCAGGAACGCTACGAAAAGAAGACGGAGATATCCAGGTTTCTGAATGAAGTTTCAAATTTGGGAATTTAGCTAAATAAAATGGAAAAAATACACATATTTTCTGACAAAACCATATTGGTAAGTAATTAACAATATGATAAAATAAGCTTGAACCCGAAGACTGAACCTATCTGGAATGGAGGTACAGCG
>CAMKHH010000133.1 GCA_946412445.1 uncultured Eubacterium sp. | reverse complement strand
AATATACTATTTTCATGAAAATACGATATTATCAATCTTATACAGATGATTTTGTGGAAAGCCAGAATCAGTTCTTAAAATTACCGGACGATTATAAGTGGATTTCTGAAAACCCGTTCCACTGCGCTGCATCCGGACTGACCTATCTGCTTGGAAGAGTCTTTGCATTTTTTTATTGCCGGTATGGCTTGCATATAAAGATAGAAAATCGGGAGATACTGGAAGGGTGTCAGGATACCGGATTTTTTCTTTATGGAAACCATACGCAGATGATAGGTGATGCATTTATTCCAATCCATGTGCTTACTCCGAGGCGGGGATATGCGGTGGTGAGCCCTGCGAATCTGGGGATTCCGGTGCTGGGCAGGCTTCTTCCATATCTGGGGGCACTGCCGCTTCCGGAAGCCTTTGGAGACATGAAGAAGTTAGATGGAGCAATCCGGCAGCGGATTCAGGAGAAAAGCTGTGTTGTACTGTATCCGGAAGCACATGTCTGGCCTTGGTATACGGGAATCCGCCCATTTCCGGCGGCTTCTTTTGGATTTCCGGTGGAGTGTGCCGTGCCGTCTTTTTGCATGACGACGACCTATCAGAAAAGGCGGCGCGGAAAAAAGCCGGGCATCACCATTTACGTGGACGGACCTTTTTATCCGGATACCGCACTTTCCAGAAGAGAACAAAAGATGGGGCTTCGTGATGAAATTTACGATTGCATGAGCAGACGCAGCAGAAAAAGCACATATCAGTATATCATATATGAAGAGGAGAAGCGTTAGAATGGACATCCTTTATTGTGGGGACGAAAAAATTGAAGACGGATTAATCCTTTCCATATTGTCTTTGATGAGAACAGTAGAAGAGCCGCTGCATATCTATGTGCTGACCATGGAAATACAGGTGGGTGAAAAGAAGTATCATGCAATCCCGCCGGCCTTTACAGCAGCACTTGACAGAGCAGTGAAGGAGATTTCCGGAGAAAATTTTGTAGTTCTGTTTGATCTCACAGAGCTGTTTTGTGAAGAAATACCTGAGGCAAACATGGACACGCGTTTTACACCCTATTGTATGCTCAGATTGTTTGCGGATAAGATTTCGGAATTGCCGGATAAAGTCCTTTATCTGGATAATGATGTGATTTGCCGGAGAGATTGTTCCGGTTTCTTTCATCAGGATATATTTGAGTATGAATTTGCCGGTGTTCCGGATTACTACGGGCGATGGTTTTTCCGACGGAATATTTTTAAGATGGATTACCAGAATTCAGGTGTACTCCTTTTAAACATGCGGATGCTTCGCAGGACCGGACTGCTTCAGAAGTGCAGGCAGCTCTGTGCAGAGAAAAAGATGTTTATGCCGGATCAGTCAGCGTTAAATAAGCTTTCTGTTTCAAAGAAAAGGATGCCGCGGCGCTTTAATGAACAGCGAAAGCTGCATGAGGATACAGTCTTACAACATTTTACGACCAGCTTTCGTTTCTTTCCGTGGTTCCATATAGTAACGGTAAAACCCTGGGAGATAGAAAAGGTACACAGCAGGTTAAAACTACACGAATACGATGGCCTGTTTGATACGTACAGGCATCTGGTGGCTGACATTCAAAAAGAAGTTCAGGAGGAGCTGCATGAAGGAACCAAGGGAGACAGTACCGGTTTTCTTTACAATTGATGACGGCTATGCCCCACTGCTGGGCGTGGCTTTATATTCGATGCTGCAGAATGCATCAAAGGACTATCAGTATGAAGTATTTGTAATATATATGGAACTTAGCAAAGAGAACAGAGAAAAGCTTGCCGCTTTAAAGACGGAGCAGTGCAATATCCATTTTATAAAGATGAAGGAGAAGCTGCACAGCATACAGGACCGGATGGGGAGCAGACTACGCGCAGATTACTTTACACTTACCATCTATTTTCGCCTGTTTATTCCGGATATGTTTCCCGGGTTTGATAAGGGAATCTATCTGGACAGTGATATCGTCGTTCCGGGAGACATATCGGAACTGTACCGGGAGGAGTTGAAAGACACGCTTTTAGGAGCCGTGATTGACCCGGTTATTGCAAAGGTACCGGAACTTACGAGACATGCCCGGCTTTGCGTAGGTGTTGACAGCCATAAGTACTTCAACTCGGGCGTTTTACTGATGAATTTAAAGGAGCTGCGGAAAGCCCGGCTCGGGGAACGTTTTTTGGAGCTCCATGACAAGTACCATTTTGATGCGATTGCCCCGGATCAAGACTATCTGAATGCGATGTGTAAGGGGAGAGTTACTTATATTTCCGCGGTTTGGGATGCCATGCCGTCAGAGGATAAAGCGAAAATCGTTAACCCGAAGTTAGTACATTATAACCTGTTTTCCAAGCCATGGTATTATGATGGGGTACAGTATGAAGAGTATTTCTGGCCCTATGCAGAAGCTTCCGGATATCTTCCGGAAATTCTGAATATGAAGAAAGGCCATACAAAACAGGATAAACAGGCTGACAGTGAGCACATGGCCCTTTTGATTTCCAGGGGAAATGTGACCGGAGACGGTGAGGTGACTTTCCGCTCTGTATTTAATGAAGGGATAGAAGCGCGCTTATGATTCTTGGAGATAAGAGAGAAGAGGTTATTGAGAACATCAGGAAGGCAGCGGAAGCGGGCTCCTTTCACAGCAAGGTTGAAGTGGGCGATCCTGTATTAACGGATAAGGAAAAAGAAAGTCTGCTGAAGAATCACCTGAGGGATAAGAAGACCTTGCATTTTAGAATCAACAGTTGGACAGCCAGAAGAATCATTGGAATTGCGACCAGACAGATTAACAAAGAGACCATGATTGCAGGTCTGGAAAATATAGAAGAGATCAGGGGCGGGGCAATCGTGACCAGTAATCACTTCAGCCCTGTTGATAATACAGTCATGCGCACACTGGTCTGGAAAGCAGGTAAGAAAAGGCTTCCGATTGTCAGCCAGGAGACAAATCTGGCTATGACAGGATGGGTGGGTTTTCTGATGAAATATGCGGATGTAATTCCAATCAGCGGCCTCCACGGTTATATGTCACGAAAATTCGGACCAACGCTGAAAAGGGAACTGGATAAGCAACGTTATGTTTTAATCTATCCGGAACAGGAGATGTGGTTTAACTACCGAAAACCCCGTCCGTTCAAGCGAGGGGCTTATTATTATGCAGCAAAGTTTCAGGTTCCCATTATTTCCTGCTTTGTGGAGATGGCGGACCTGGAAGAATTGGACACACCGGAATTTCATAAAATACGGTATATCATGCATGTGCTTCCTGTAATCTATCCGGATTCGGAGAAATCCGTCAGAGATAACAGCATTGCGATGTGCAGGCAGGATTATGAACAAAAGAAGAGCGCCTATGAGGCCGCTTATGGAAAGCCCCTTGACTATCAGTTTCATCCGGAGGATATTGCCGGTTGGATCAGGCCGTGAGCGGATAAGAATTTCAGATTTTAAAAAAGAATATCGGCAGAGAGAAGCGGGATGTGTTTTTGAAAACATGTCCTGCTATTTTTTTTGAAAAATGCATAAATTTCAACCATGATTTTAAGCGATTCGTGGAAAATACACAGCATTATAAATAAATACTTTAAATAACTTGCATAAAAAACCGGTATATGTTATAAGAATGATATAAGTTTATCATACACCTGTGTATAATTCACGTATGTATATTTAATATGAGGATAAAACATTATGAGGACAACGCCGGAAGAGACACGCAGAAACAAAGAATTGATCATAAATACGGGCATTCAGGTATTTTCAAAAAACGGTTATGATGCTACAAACATGAAGGATATCGCCGAGGCGGCAGGGATTTCCCGTGGTCCCTTATATTATCACTTTGACAGTAAATCAGCATTGTATCTTGCATGTGTGAAAGCCTATTCAGAAAGAGAACTGCAGGAGTATCAGAGAATATTCAGCCAGGACAAACATATTCTGGATCTGATCCGGGAGGATCTTTACTATTGCACCCGGAATATTCACGCAGATTCTGAAAATCCAATTCTGACGATGTCAAAAAAGGACAATTTAGAAGAAGCAAATCAAATATTTGAAACCTATCGGAATGGTGTCTATGATATCAAAGTGGCCAGTGTGAGAGATGCCATTCAAAAAGGAGAGCTGAAGGCGGATACAGAACCCTGTCATATGGTGAATATGATGTTTATACTCTATGAGGGGCTCTACAACATGATTGAAAAGACGAATTTCATTGCCTCTGTGGATGAAGTAGACCAGGCAATTGAATCTCTCATTGCGCTTTTCAGACTGCAATATTGCATATAGGCATAAAAACGCGTAAACGTTGTATGCTTTATGATAAATCATGTAGCAGAAAGGGGAAAAAAGATGTACAAGATTTTAGAACCAATTAAAGTAGGACCCATGCAGCTGCGCAACCGGGTGATGTACCTGGCTATGGCAAAAGGGCTGTCCACACCCGATAACTTCATTACGGACAGACAGATTGCTTATTATGAGAATTACGCAAAAAATCATGTTGGCCTGATCGTTACCGGGGCCTGTATCACGTTTCCAGACTATCCGTCCAAGTTGCCTATGCAGCCGGGAATCTATGACGATAAGTTTATTCCCGGGATGAAGAAACTGGTAGATGCGGTACATAGTCATGGATCGAAATTCCTGTTTCAGCCCTGGCATCCGGGAATAACAGCATATGGCTGCGATGCTACAGAAGTTAAAGCGGTGGCTGATTTCAGCCTGGAAGAGATTAAAGAGCTTCAGAATACGTTTGTACAGGGAGCCATCCGGGCGCAGAAAGCCGGAGCCGATGGAGTGGAGGTTCATATTGCCCATAATTATCTGTTAGAGCAATTCCTCACCCCCCTGTTTAATAAGCGGACGGATGAGTATGGGGCGCAAAACATGGAGAATGGCCTTCGATTTACAACA
>CAMKHH010000132.1 GCA_946412445.1 uncultured Eubacterium sp. | reverse complement strand
CTGACAAATTTAATTATATCCACAGTACTGATTTTGCTGGGGACATATGGATATCCAGGGGTGAAAACCATGGAACTTCCCGTCTTGACCCTTATGGCCGGGACCAGTCTGCCGGGGGGATTTCTTGACCGGTTTGATATTATATGGATGGCACTCCTCCTTTTTGCACTGCTGTTTTCGTTGGGAAGTCTGCTATTCTACTGCGTCAGGCTGCTGAGAACGAAGGAAGATCCGGATAAAGAGAAGGAGCAGCTCATCAGTAGAAACATTTTGTGGGGGGCGGCGGCTCTGATGTGGGCAGCATCTATGGTGAATATCGAAGGAATAAAGCTGAATGCGGTATACTTAAAATTACTGCAATTTGGGTATGCACCATTATTTGTAATTATAACCCTGTTGGCGGGATGCGGATTTGAGAGGAGACGAAAATGAAACACTGTTTCAAAAAACATATTATGACATGTATGATAACAATCCTGCTGGCTGCAGGCGGATGCGGTGCAGTGGAGCCGGAAAAACGGGATTATCCATTGGCGCTGGCCTGGGACTATGAAGATGGAAATTACTCTGTAGTTTATGGTATGGCAAATTTACAGGAGGTTACAGAACAGGATAAAGGAAACCAGGATACTGATTTAAGCCTTAAAGTTCAGGGACAGAATTTGGAAGAGATACGGGCAAACTATGCGAGATCGCAGCAATATTATCTGGATTTGGGACATGTTAAGGCGATTATCTTCAGTGAACGTTTGTTAAATCAGCCAAAGGCGTATCAAAATCTCATGGAGGACATGCAGAAAAGTACTGAAATTGGTAAGAACGCTTATGTTTTTATGACAGATTCCATGGAGGATGTTATGAAGACGGGAGCACAGAAAGAAGATGGTCTTGGGCAGTATCTGACTGGAATTTATGATAACCATGAAGGAGCCCGTCAAAAGGGTGTGACACTGGAGGACATCTATTATGATTGGAACAACGAGGAACGTATTACGCAGCTTCCTCAATTGAAAGTGGAAGAAGGTAAGGTGATTTTATGCGAAAATCTATGATAATCTGGGGCGCAGCTATTGCCCTTGGTCTGGCTGCAGCTGCATTTGCAGGAAATGTGGAGGGAAGGGGGGCTGCTGTACAGCAGGAAATCGCCGGACAGGTTGTCAGATTCCATATATTGGCCAATAGTGACCAGGTGGCTGATCAGGAGCTTAAACTGCGGGTAAAGGAACATCTGATTGAATGTATGGATACACTGCTGGAAGGTGTGGACTCGTTGGAAGAGACAAGGGGAATACTTAAAGACCATACAGAATATCTGGAACAGGAAGCTTTGAAATGCCTTAGGAAATATGGAAGCAAGGAAGCCGTGGCAGTCAGTTATGAGACTGATCATTTTCCCGTAAAAAATTATGGGAATTACACTTTTCCTGCGGGGGAATATGAGGCACTCAGGGTCAAAATCGGAAAGGCCAGAGGACATAATTGGTGGTGTATGCTTTATCCGGGTCTGTGTTTTCAGGATGCGGTGCATCCTGTATTAGAGGATGAAGATGGAAAACTGAAAAATGTATTGAGCGATGAGGCTTATAATACAATATTAAAAAAAGAGGATGTACACTTTACATTTCGGTGGTTGGGACTTGAAATCGGTGACGTTACAGAGTATCATAAAGAAGATGCTTTAGAAAATCAACTAGGAGAGTACCATGGTATTAGATAGACATGCGCCGGTTGGCGTGTTTGACTCCGGGGTGGGCGGGCTTACAGTAGTGCGTGAAATTATGCGGAACCTGCCGAATGAGCGGATTGTATATTTTGGAGATACTGCAAGAGTTCCGTATGGCAGTAAATCAAAGGATACAGTTGTACGTTATTCCAGGCAGATTGTACGCTTTCTTCAGACTCAGAATGTGAAGACGATTGTGGTGGCCTGCAATACGGCCAGTGCCCTTGCCCTGGATGTGATAGAAAAAGAGGTGGACATTCCGATTCTTGGGGTGGTTATACCGGGTGCTCATGTTGCAGCGAAAACCACTTCGAATAAAAGAATCGGGGTGATTGCCACAGAGAGCACCATTCGAAGTAATCTCTATCCCACGTTGATTCAAAGGGAGAACCCAAAGATTACTGTGTTCGGAAAGGCGTGCCCCCTATTTGTTCCACTGGTGGAAGAGGGCTGGACAAAGGATCCCATTACATATGAAGTTGCCCGGAGATACCTGGATGAGCTTTTGGAAAAGGACATCGACACCCTGATTATGGGATGCACCCATTATCCCCTCTTACGTTCACTGCTCAGGGAAGTCGTGGGAGAGAAGGTGACTTTAGTCAATCCCGCCTATGAGACAGCGTGGGCGTTAAGCAGGTTACTTTGCGAGCTGGAACTGGAGAATCCGGATATTTACTGGGAAAGACAGGAAAGTGACGATGAAAAATATAAGTTTTTCAGCAGTGATGCGGCAGACCGTTTTAATATGTTTGCGAATTCCGTCCTGCCTTATAAAATAAAGTCCACAACGCTCGTGCAGATCGATGAATTTTAAAGAGAACAGAAGAATAGAGGCCGGTAATGACAAAAGAAGTTATAATCTATATATCAGGGCTCCAATATATGGAAGGGGCCAGTCATTCAGAAGCTGAGCCGATTGAAATTGTGGTGGGAGGCCAGTACTTCAAAAAGGATGAAAAACATTATTTGATATACGATGAAATGATGGATGGGTCAGGGAATAAAACCAGAAATGTCATGAAATTTGATAGTAAAAAGATGGAATTAAACAAAAAAGGTCTGGTTAATGTACAGATGGTGTTCGAGGAAAACAAAAAGAATTTATCCTACTATCGTACGCCCTATGGCATGATGAACATGGGGGTCGCAGCCACACGGATCAAGATTGATGAGCAGGAAGACACCATTGGTGTACTGGTGGATTATGCTCTGGATATGAATGAGTCTTATGTGGCGGACTGCACCATTGCCCTGACGGTTCGGGCAAAGCTTTAATACTGCGCGTTAGGGGAGTACTATGAATGTAAAGAAAATTGCAGAAGAATCAGGGGTATCTATTGCAACAGTATCCCGGGTTTTAAATGGAAAACAAAATGTCAATCCGGATACAAGAGACAAGGTAATGCGTATCGTAAGGGAGTCCGGATATGATAAGGAAATTTTAGAAAAAAACCAGATGTTGTTAAAAAACAATCTGGTTGTCGTGCTGCTCAGGGATATTTATAAACCATTTCTTCAGGAATTGCTATGTGCTTTTGAACAATACAGCATTGAATGTCCTTTTCGTGTGATGTTTTACAGTGCGCCAAACGACGAGTACGTAAAGCACTTCATGGAAGAGATACTTCGCATGGCGAAAGGAATTGTAGTATTCTCTTCGTATGTTACAGATCTCGAGGCATTGGAAAAGATAAAAAAAGAGAATATACCGGTTGTTGTTATTGACAATCATTTTTCAGACATTAAAATCAATACTTTGCTGGTGGACAATAGAACGGCCTCCAATCAGGTTGTGAATTATCTGGTGGGGCTGAAGCATAAGAAGATCGCCTGTCTGGCGGGTCTGCCCAACTTAATGGTATGGGTGGAACGTGTGAACGGATATGCAGAAGCTATGCGAAGATGGAATTTGTTCATTCACAAAGAATATATTCAATATTGTGAGGAAGATAGTAACAGTGTGAAGGAAGCGATAGATCACCTTCTTTCTTTGGATATACAGGAACGTCCCACTGCGATTTATTGTTTTAATGATGCAGTGGCCATAATAGCGATTCAGTATTTGAATTCATTGGGGCTTGGGGTGCCGGAAGATATTTCTGTGGTTGGATTTGATTACCAGTTGACGGTGCCCAGAGATTATAAAGGGCCGCAGCTTACTAGTGTAAGGCAGCCCTTCCATCTTCTGGCAAGGGACAGCCTGAGAATTATAGAACAGGAGTTGAGTAGCAATAAGCCGGAAAATCCTGTATACCAGTTTTATGATACGGAACTGGTTATAGGAGAAAGCACTGGGGAGGCATGGGTAATGCCTTAAACCAAATAGTCCATTAGTGAGTAGGCAGCTGCGTTAAGCAGCTGTCTATTTTGATACCAAAGTATGTAAGGAAAGCTGCCAGCGGCAGGTTTCCTTATAATCATATGAAAAAAATTACATATAAAGTCCAGAATCTTGTGAGAATCAGAAAAAGCAGAAGGTGATATATGTAAAAAACGTCAAAAAATTCAAGATATAATAGTAATATATTGAAAAATATTACATAAAATGATACAATTGAAATGTAATACATGTAAAATATTACATTAAGGAGAGAGAAGGATGAAGAAAGGAAGAATTCTTGCAGGGGTATTAGCGGCGGCTATGGTACTGGGAAGTATGGCAGGGTGTGGAAGTGATGGGAGTAAGAAAGGAGCAGAGGCGACAGGAGAAGATCTCACACAAGGAGACTTAGATAGTACTGATGAGGCCAACAATCAGGATGAAGTAATCATCGATATTTATCAGTTTAAGGTGGAGACTGTATCGGCATTGGAAAAAACCATAGCACTTTATGAAGAACGGAATCCTCATGTGACCATTAACCTGGAGACTTTGGGTGGCGGAGGAGATTATAAGGAAACGCTTAAAGTTAAAATGCAGTCTAATAAAAAGCCTGATATTTTTAATATGGATGGACCACAGGATGTGCAGGACTATGAAGCGATTCTGGAGGACCTTTCAGATCAGCCATGGGTGGATAATGCAGTGACAGGAGCTCTGGATGTGGTGAGCAAGGAGGGAAAGGTATATGGACTTCCATACAGTCTGGAGGGATATGGGTTTATTTACAACAAGCGGATATTCGAGAAGGCGGGAATAGATGCAGACTCTTTGATTACATATAATGCGTTGGAACAGGCGGTAAGGGATTTGGACAAAAGAATTA
>CAMKHH010000131.1 GCA_946412445.1 uncultured Eubacterium sp. | reverse complement strand
CGGAGAATTGAAATGACACACCGCCTATGCTGATGGACAATTTGGAGCCCCGGCTTGCCACCGCAAGAACCAGTACTCCACCGAGTAAAAGAAAGCCAATAACCGCATAAAGCCAGGTCAGATCTCTTACAATCTTTACCTTTCGTATAAAAACAGGTATCAAAAATGACAATGCCGTAGAGATTGCCACAATCTGAAATTGCTTAATTGCATTATCAATCTTCAGCCGGCTTAAGATGATAAACCCAATAGACAAAAGCATGCACATATTATTAAGAAGATTCAGTGATGCCTTTTTATATATCACGCGGTACAACATCTGGACAAGAAGAATATACAGCAGGACACATCCATACATTACGATCATCTGCACATCCTCTGATTTAAGGAACATCACAAAAAATGCCAGAAAATCAAAGGTCAATATAATGATAATCTGCCTTCTCATGATACTTTTTCTCGCAGACTCCCTTTTCTTTTTCAGAACCAGAAAAGAATCCAGCGTAAAAGCTATCATCAGAATAACTAATAAGTATTTTGATATTTCTACAATAACATTAACCATACTATCCTCTATTCTATCCCTCGTTTAAAGTGTCCTTTGGTATAGGGACCTTCATAGTTAAAATCAGAATCGTTTAAAAACCTGTCCAGATATAATCGGGATATTTCCTGTGTTGTTTGATAATCCTCTGTTGTGAATGAAAGGCGTAAGGATGCCATGCTTAAGTTTTTCACTTCTCTTGCTTCCTTTAGCAGGACCAGAGGTACGCTGTTATAGATTATATTATAACATGGATTGCAGCAGCATTGTACGGTAAATTCTTTCTTGTACCGGTCCTTCATCTTCAGGATTTCATTCTTTCTGGTACAGCCGGACATATTTTTTTTCATACACTGTGCAGAAACCATCATCGGCAGATATCCATAGACAATCATCTCGCTTTGCCCGTTCCTTCGTTCTTTCAGCTCTTTATCATTCAATTCAAGAGGGGCAGTATCAGCGGCCGCACCCTGCTCTTTCCAGAATAGCCGGGAGGCTTCATTCATCGTATATATATTGTAGTCCAAAACAGCATAGTTCCTTAGGTTGTGCAGTTCAAGCAGCGCAAATGATTCCAAATTCCGAATCAGGTAACCGCTCAGTCCCTCCTTAATCAGTAATTCCAGATAAGGCTCCATATAGGATAGCTCCCCTTCCCGGACCACGTAAGGGAGCGCCAGATACACCTTCTTATTCAAAGACTTCAGATGGTTGATCACTTCTGATACCTGCTGCCTGAAGTTCTCCGGTTCAAACATTCCATGTCCAAGATAGAATGTGGAGATTCCCTCCGTCCGAAGAAGTGCACCTAACTGCTCCCTTGTCTCCACAGAAGCCGTAAGTTTCACCTCCTGCTTCTCCTGCTGTGGTTTTACAATATCTTTTTCGCCCTCAGGATTCCGGCAGAACCTCCGGTAACCTTTTAAAATCTCCTGTTCAAGCAGATGCAGACCTTCTCTTCGGATCTCATTCAAAAACTGCATGGGCACAAACACATCTTCACCGGCAAAGATATCCAGATGTTCAAAGCAGAAATACGTATCTCCCGTCTTTTTCAGCTGTCTTTCTATGCGTTCCACAGTAAGAGGCTGATTCTTCGCTGTCTGAACTCCCTCTTTTTCCACTGTAACCACATGATCACCATCGTATAGGGTCAATATAGCAGGCGTATCCGAATAAATCGTAAAGGAAGCCTTAATTTTTCTTTGCAGTTTAAGCTTCCTGTACTGTTCATTGATGCGCTCATATACCTGTTCCCTGCTTCGGCTTTCTCTGGCCGCCTGCTTCAACCCTTCATTTTTTTTATTCTTCAGAGCCATCATGCTTCTTCCATTACGTACCTGATAGTAACCTTTATTAAACCCGTCGCGATTGTAGATGGCGGCCAGCTCCTCCAAATCCTTGCCCTCCACATGATAATTCCCAGGAGCTTCCAGCCAGAGATCCAGATATTTTCTATAGATACCTATTACACCGGCGGTATAAGCCGGTTTTTTCATACGTCCTTCTACTTTCAGGGAAGTAACTCCGGCCTCCAAAATCGAAGGCAGCAGTTCCAGCGTACACATATCTTTAGGGCTTAACAGATATGCATCCTGTGCTCCGTTTAAGCTTCCATCCTTATCTCTGACCTGATAGGGGAGCCTGCAGGGCTGGGCACAACGTCCTCTGTTACCGCTTCTGCCTCCTATAAGGCTACTGAACAGACATTGTCCGGAATAGCTGTAGCACAGTGCTCCATGTATAAAGGCTTCAATCTCCAGGTTCGTAGATTGATGGATACTGCTGATTTCCCGGAGAGACAATTCCCGGGCAGTGACAATCCTCGTCACCCCCTGCTCTTCCAGAAACTTTGCCCCATAAGGTCCTGTTATAGTCATCTGTGTACTGCAGTGAATATGGAGATCCGGAAACCACTTTCTGATCTGGCGCAGAACACCATAGTCCTGTACAATCACCGCATCCAGCCCGGCCTCGTAATAGGGCTTCAGATATTTATATAATTCAAGTTCAAGCTCTTTTTCTTTCAGCAGCGTGTTGACGGTCAGGTAAAGCTTCTTCCCATATACATGTACCTCATCGATAGCACGGCACAGACTGGTTTCATCCAGGTTTTCAGCATAAGCTCTTGCACCGAATCTGGAGCCACCGATGTAAACAGCATCTGCTCCCGCTGTTAATGCTGCCTGTAAAGCTTCATAAGATCCTGCAGGCGCCAATAATTCTGGTTTCATCTTCTTTTTCTCCCATATTGCAGACGTCATAGACTGCATGAAAACAGAAGGGGAATAGCTCGCGCAATCCCCCATGTTTTCAAATCATTTTAATAGTTCTTCCAGTTCACCATTCAGTTCATCAATTTTCAGATTCAGCTCATCCTTTTCCTTTTGCAGCTTTTCCATCGCAAGCTTTGCCTTATCAAGCTGAATCTGAGCCACAATCAAATCATTCTTAATATCGTAAGATTCTTTATCTTTGGCCTCTATATCTTCCTCCAGAGACTCCGCCTGGTTTTTGGCCTTGAAGTAATCATCTGCAATATTCAGGCTTAAAAGCGTATGCCTTGTTTCAGGACTCTGCCTGCTGTAACCCGGAAGCTCGGATAATTCCGAAATTTTCGAATTAAGATAGGACGCTACCCTCTGGAGATACTCCTCACTCTCATATCCACTTAATGTGATAATTTTTCCATCGATTAACACCTTCGTCGTATTCTTAGCTGACATATGGTACTCCTTTATCCTTTTGCTTCTGCGCCTATTTTTCGTCAGGGCCAGGCAAATGCAGCCCCAGGTGATGGTAAGCCAGAGAGGTTACAACACGTCCTCTGGGCGTGCGGTTTAAAAAACCGTTTTTTATCAGATACGGCTCATAGACATCTTCAATTGTTCCAGAGTCTTCACCAACAGCCGCTGCTAATGTGTCCAGGCCTACGGGGCCACCCTGAAATTTATCAATAATGGTTGTAAGTAAAGTCCTGTCTGTTGCATCCAGTCCATACTTATCCACCTCCAGCAGATCGAGAGCAAATGATGCCACTTCTTTTGTGATTTTTCCGTCATACTTAACCTGGGCAAAATCTCTGACTCTGCGAAGGATTCGGTTTGCCAGGCGCGGGGTTCCTCTGGAGCGTTTAGCCATCTCCATGGCGCCTCTTGCATCTACTTCCACATCCAGAATAGCTGCTGAATGCATGATAATCGTCTGCAGCTCATCAACTGTATAAAATTCCAGATGGTGTATGACCCCGAAACGATCCCTCAAGGGAGCCGTCAAAAGCCCCGCTCTGGTGGTTGCTCCAACCAGGGTAAACTTTGGAAGATCCAGTCGTATGGAGCGGGCCGAAGACCCTTTCCCAATCATAATATCAATCGCAAAATCCTCCATTGCCGGATAAAGCACTTCTTCCACCTGTCGGTTCAGACGGTGGATTTCGTCCACAAACAGAACGTCTCCCTCCTGAAGATTATTTAAAATCGCTGCCATCTCTCCCGGCTTTTCAATAGCCGGACCGGAGGTTACCTTCATATGAGTTCCCATCTCATTCGCAATGATTCCGGCCAGTGTTGTTTTCCCAAGTCCCGGAGGTCCATAAAACAGAACATGATCCAGCACATCTTCCCTTTGCTTTGCTGCTTCTATAAAAATCTTCAGATTTTCCTTTGTCTTTTCCTGCCCGATATAATCTTTCAGATATTGAGGTCTTAAGCTTCCCTCTGTCCTGACATCCTCTTCTATCATATCGGTGGTTACGATACTTCGCTGCATGAAAACTCCTATCCTAATAATTACCCATTGTATAAAACACAGCTACATAATATACTTCAAAGCCGCTTTCAGCATAGCTTCCGTATCTATATCCTCCCGTGGCTCCACCTTTCTCACGGCCTGAAGAGCCTCTGTATTGGAATAGCCCAGAGCGACCAACGCCTGCACCGCATCTCTTGCAACATCCTTTACATCCTCACCTGAATTATATTCCCCGGTATTGGATAGTTTTTGTTCAAATGCATCCTCCAGAGAAAATTTATCCTTCAACTCCAGAATCACCTTCTGAGCAGTTTTTTTACCAATGCCCGGCGCTTTGCTTATCGCAGCCGCATCATCCGAAAGTACTGCAAATCTCAGCTCGTCGGCTGTAATACCGGATAATATCCCCAAAGCTGCCTTAGGACCTATACCATTTACATTCAGCAGAAGACGAAACACACGTAAATCATCCCTGCTCAAAAATCCATAAAGCTGCATAGCATCTTCTTTGACGTGGAGATATGTATAGACCTTCACCTCAGTCCCCTTTCGAAGCTGTCCGTCCAATAAACCTCCAGGAACAAAAACCTGAAAACCTATGCCTCCCCGTTCAATGATCAGACATCCCTCCTCAACTTCATCCACTATCCCACGTATATAAC
>CAMKHH010000130.1 GCA_946412445.1 uncultured Eubacterium sp. | reverse complement strand
CCCTTTCTCCTCATCTTTTAGCGTTATTCCTTTAGTTCTTTGCCAGCTACGGTTTTCCTCTGGCATTACGATTGAAAATTTCATCCCCCTTCACACTTTTCCACTCCTTTCATCACATATTAAAGCGTACAAAAAATACACCTCCACTATGCCTATGGACGCTGCATCTAATTGCTTTTTTGTGTTTGTATTCTGACTTAGGTTCATCCTACTCAAAAGCGCCTTCCCGGATATTCTCCAGTGGCATATTGCTTTTTTCGTCACCCATACAGCAGGGAAAACTGTTCCGGATTCTCACCGGATTCCTTTAAACAGAGTATATACTCTGACCACAAAAGCTTTTTATTCGTTTTTCTACTTTCAGTATAATCCTAAGTATATAATATGTCAATGTTTAACATATTCTTATTATCAAGCCTCCTTCCTCTATATATTCTTCCCTAACCCCGGACTCCTGGCAGGAGCAGTCTGCTATCCCGGAAGCTCCACCGTAAACTTACTTCCCCTGCCATTTTCACTTTCCACGGTAATCGTGCCTCCATGAGCCGTTACAATGGATTTTGCTATCGCAAGCCCGATGCCTGCTCCTCCACTTTTTCGGTTTCTGGATTTATCGGTACGGTAGAACCGTTCGAATATAAAAGGCACCTCGTCTTCCGGTATACCTATGCCGCTGTCACGGACTTCAAGCACTGCACTTCGCTCTGTGGTGAATTCGGAAACATCGATTTCTCCGTTCTCCGGTGTATATTTCACCGCATTTGATAAGAGATTCATCACCACCTGTGCCAACCTGTCTTTGTCTGCCGGTACAACAGCCTTTGAACCGCTGACCGAAAATCTGATATTCTGTTTCCTTGCCTCCGCTTCCCAGGCCGGAGCAACACTTTGTACGACCTCCCACACGTCTGTCAATACCAGATCCAGTCTTAGATTTTGATACTCTACCCTGGCAAGCTGTTCCAGGTCACTCACAATTGAACCCAGCCGTAAAACTTCCTCCCGGCAGCTTTGCAGGCGCTGTGTTGTCGGCTCCCAGATTCCTTCAATCATAGCTTCCAGATGGGAGCCAACAGAGGTCAGAGGTGTCCGAAGCTCGTGGGCGACATCCGCAGTCAGCTGCTGGCGTAATTTTTCCTGGTCTTCAAGTGCTGCGGAAAGATGGTTTATAGCAGAAATAAGATCCTCCAATTCCCTGGTATTTGTTTCATTTTTAATACGAACCGCATAATCACCCTTTGAAATACGCTTTGCAGCTTCAGCAGCTCTTGAAACCGGGCGGGTAATGCGGCGTGCAAGTAATAATCCGGTTATGATGGAGACCGCAAATGCAGCCAGACCGATACAAATCAGGAACGTATTCAAGGCATTGATAAATCGGAAATCACTTTCACTGTAGAAATAGGGGCCATAGTAGCTGATGATAACTGAGCCTGTCTTTTGTCCGCTTTGCACAAGTTCGAATGTATGTGAATCGAAATCACCGGACTTTTTTGCTTTCTCCATTCGAGCGATAATATCGGACATAATCTGGGAGCACAGCGTCATATCGTGATTTTCTGCGTCCCAGATTACCTGATTGTTATGATCCAGTATTTTTAAGATATATCCGTCATACAGAGAATACATGCCTACGGCATGAATATATTCTTTATTCCAGGTCTTCGTCATCGCATTCCACTGTCCTCCAAGATCAGATACGATATTTTCACTTCGCGCTCTCTCCTGCTCTGCAAGATATGACTCAAACTGCCGGTTAATAACGAAATTAGCAAAAATGCTGATCAGCCCGATTACAAGCAGCAGGACAGTGAGGATCGTCAGCGACAGCTGCGTTCTTAAACTACGTCTCATCTTCACCTCCGAACTTGTACCCCAGCCGATGAATGGTACGTATATAAACCGGGTTTTTGGGATCATTCTCAATCTTCTGGCGCAGATTCTTGATATGACTGTCTATCGCACGGTCATATCCGTCAAAGCCGTCCCCAAGTGCAATATTGATGAGTTCCCCACGAGTAAATACTTTTCCGGAGTATTTTACAAGCGCAGCCAGAATTTTCATCTCACTTGCTGTTAAAGCAACCTCTACCCCGTTTTTCCTGACAATTCCCTGTTCAAAATCGGCAAATAATTCACCGTTTCTCCATGAATTACGGACCGTCAGAGGGACAAGATCCGGTGCCGAACGTCTGAGCAGTGCTTCCGCACGGGCAAACAACTCCTTCAGGCTGAATGGTTTCGTGATATAGTCATCCGCGCCTGTCGCAAATCCATGCAGAAGATCCTCCTCTTCAACCTTTGCAGTCAGCATTATAACCGGCACCCTTGAATGCTGACGGATTCGGCGGCAGACTTCTTCACCGGAAATATCAGGGAGCATAAGGTCAAGCACAATCAGCGACAGGTTCTCCCTGCCGCTGATTTCCATAGCCTTATGACCATCCGCAGCCGCGAATACCTTGAATCCTTTACTTTCAAACAAGGCTGTCACGACTTCCAGAATCTTATGTTCATCATCCACCACAAGTACATTCTTCATTTTCAAAAATACCTCCTGTGTAACCGTGGTTTTTGTAGCTATTATAACCCTTTTTATAATTGTGTCAATACTCTGTCTTCCAATTAGCAAAGATGGCTGTTGCTTCTTTCAGATAATCAGCTGATATCATGATATTTGTGTCGCTCACAGACTTATTCTCATCGAATATCGGCACCGGATTACACCCTCCCGACTCTATCTCAACCTGGCTCATTGCAAATCGGTTACCGCAGTTCTGGCAGACAAGTACATCACCCTCCTGCTTGTAATATCCTCTGCCTGAGCTGTAACAGATTTGACAAGTATTAAACGCTGTACGTATGCTTCCATCCGGAGCTTTTACAGCAAGAACCTCCAGCTTTGTATCATCAATCCTGGCTGAATAAAATTTCGCGGTATCACTGACTTCGCTGATGGGAATCACAATGTCGGTATTTACTGCCGTATCACCCTCCCCGGCGCTCTCTGTCCTGCTTCCCGGTCTGGCTGCAAACCCCAAAACAACTGCAAGGCATATAATTCCTGCCACAGTGGGAACTATCCACTTTTTCCCGAAACCCTTTTCTTGTGCCTTTTTATTCTGTGCCATTGCATGTCTCCTCCTGTTTTTCTTTCCAGCTTGTTCTTCGCATTATTATACAATCACTGGCAGCACGAAGCTGTCTGAAACCACGATGGCGGATAAATCAGTGTTTCAAATTCTGAAACCTCTTTTTTAACAGCCTCTTCGTCAAAATTATTTATATCATCCACGACTTTCACGTACCCATATGCCGTATTGTCGCCATTGGAAAAATCAAAATCCTCTGTAGGATTCAACCCAAGGGAATTTTCACCCTTCTGAAGTACTCCCTTCAAATTGTACACAGGCACAATCATTGTTGTATTTTCGTCCTTTTCCGACTGATTGTCAATGACCCACTCGACAGGAACCCCTGGCTGGACAACCACGATGGCCGGACTAAAGCCTTCATCTGTAAGTGTAATCTTTACCTGCTGAACGCTGGTTTTATCCTCCTTTGTAACCATTTCGGAAATCGCCAGATTATCAGAAGGAATCTGTACGTTGGCAGGCTGTGGCGCGGAATCGGATGTATTATTATCAGATGGCTCCGTAATTTCCGTACCCGGATCAACCACCGTAATTGTACTTCGTATCATTCCCATCCAGCAGCTGTAATTGTACTGTCCGGTTTTATCCGGCGTAAACTCAATGATATTTTCACCTGTTTTAAACTTATATTCAATATCATATTCGGGTATGTAGATGGCGTTATTGCAGCCGTTGACACTCCCCTTTGGTGCATCGATGACCCATTTCACAGGAATCCCGGCACGAACCGTAATTGCCGGATAGCCGCCCGGCTGCAGCGTCGAATTCACAATCTGCTCTCCGTCTGCAATTTTGGCCGCATCGCCTGTGCTTTCTGATGTCTTTGATGCATTAGCAGAAATAGAAGGGATTGAGATTCCTGATAAAGTAAATCCCTGTGAGAGCATCGACAGTCCCAATACAGTAACAAGCACAGCACCTACAGTCATTACCTTATGCGTGAATTTCTTACTGAGCACAGAAGAAAGTGCACCAATACCGAACATGAGCGGAACAGTCCCCAGACTGAACAGGAACATGGACAAGGCTCCGGCAAACGGGCTGCCCGTAGACAGTGCATAGATTTGCATGGACTGCAAGGGACCGCAGGGCATCAGACCATTCAGCAGCCCGACAATCAGGGGGCCGTTACTCTTCGCCTTTTCGGTATTTATCCTGCGGGAAAAGATCCGGGGCATTCTGGGCGTCAGCCTGCGAAGCCCGGGGAAGATACCCAGCATATTAATGCCCATGATCATCATAAAGATACCGGCTATCAGTTTTAAAGCACCCTGAGCTGTCGTGGAAAATGTAATCACTGAACCCAGACCGCCGACGATAAAGCCAACTATCGTGTAGGATACTACTCTTCCAAGGTTGTATAAAAATGTCGGGCGGAGTGCAGCGAACCGGCTTTCCTCACCGCCGCTCTGACTTTGTGCAATACACTGAGAAAGGTTTATGCCCCCACACATCGCCACGCAATGAACGGAGGTAATCAGGCCGATAACAAAGAGCATACCATATCCCATGTTCGTTTCCGCAAGCTGGCCAGGTACAAGCAGATTCAAAACCCCTGATTGCTCAAGCAGAACATATAACGCAGCGATGATTATTAGAAATCCGACAGCTCGGTTTTTGTCCTGTGCATTATCTGTATGTTCCTTTAATACCGAATATCCGGTTTCTTCTATTACATTTTTAATCTTTGATTCGGAAATCTGCTGTGTATCAAAATCTACATCAGCGGTTCCGGTACTGTAACTGACCTTTACTTTGCGGATACCCTTTGTTTTCTGCAGTGCATTTTCAATTCGCTGCTGGCAGCTTATACATGTCATACCACCGATTTGAAGGCTTATATGTCTGATGTCTGATGCCATGTCACCACTCCTTTCAATATAGGGTATACTAT
>CAMKHH010000129.1 GCA_946412445.1 uncultured Eubacterium sp. | reverse complement strand
TCTGTATTCTGGCCCAGAATACAAACAGCCCTACTCATTTTCTACAATCCACACACAAGGTGATATCGTCTTTGCTTGATGAGTATCCGGATAATCTCTTAAAGCTGAATGTGGGAATCGGCAGCATTGTAAATAATGTCTGGGACTTGCATATCTCATATGAAAACGCAGCTCATGCCCTGAAATATCACTTTTTCTTTCCTCACAAGAATATCTTCGATGCAAAGGAGGCCCTTGGACAGGAATTCAGCCTTCTCTCTTTTTCAGATTCGAGTGAAGAGGAATTTATCCGGCTGCTTTGCAAGAAAGACCTTCCGGCCATAGAAGACTGGCTTCAGGTCTTCTTCCGTGAACAGACACAAAAATATCCCGCAAAAAACATAATGTTTATCCGGATATATTCTCTGCTTGGAAGAATTTTAAAGTTTTTATATGAGCTGAACATTGACACCTCTGATCTGGAGGCAGAAATCCTCTCTGTATACAACCAGTTTGATTATTTTCAGACTTATGAACAATTCTACGAATGGATGAACCGGCTATGTATCCATGTCTGTGACAAGCTGGATACTTCGCTGCAGACCTATCACAATCAGGTGTGCGAGCTGGCCTACAACTTTATCCTTGACAATTTTGAGGACAATACCCTAAGCCTTGGCGATATAGCACAGCATGTTAATGTAAGCCCCGCTTATTTGAGTTCTCTGTATAAAAAGGTACGGGGTAAAAGTATCGGTGATACAATTACTTCACATCGTGTTGAGAAAGCCTGTAAATATCTTATCAGTTCAAATCTGTCCTTAAAGGAGATCAGTATCCGGTGCGGCTATGCCAACCAGTACTACTTCAGCAACAGTTTCAAAAAGAAGCTTGGAATATCGCCTTCTGCATACAGAGAACAACACAGCGGAGACTGACAGAACAGTCTCCGTAACTTTATTTGTATTGCTTTTTTTGTAATGTATAAATTGATTTATCCATGTTAAAAACATATCCGACCGCACAGACAAGAAAGAAATATGGTATATAGTCATAACCAAACACTTCCCCGCCAATAAATACCGGTGCAAAAAAAGTATTGGTAGCACTTCCAAACATACTCACATATCCGAGTGCAGCAGCCACTTCAACCGGTAGCTGAAATACTCCTGCCAGCATCACTCCAAGACTTGATCCAATGGCAAAAAGAGGTGTCACCTCACCACCCTGAAATCCGGCCGACAAAGTGATAACAGTAAACAGAAATTTCAACAGCCAGTCATACGGAAAAACCTGCTCTCCATGAAAGCTGTTCCCAATCAGATTTGTCCCCAGCCCCGAGTACCTTCCTTTATGTGCCAGGAGCAGTAAAATACTTAAAATTACTCCGGTGACCGCAACCCGAAGCAGAGGATTCTTCAGCTTTTCTGAAAGAAGTGCTTTCGTCCATTTTAATATCCAGGAAAAAGCCCCTCCCAGCATACCAAAAATCACACCCAGTGCAACCAGCTTTAATATCATGCCTGCATGAAAGTCAAGATCCGCAGTCAGGGCAAATGTAAATTTCTCAAGTCCCAGCAGCTTAGAAACCGTACTTGCTGTAAATGCTGCGGTAACTGCCGGCAGCAATGCCTGATATTCCAAATTTCCCGCGACAAGAACTTCCATGGAGAAAAAGACAGCTGCAACCGGTGTCTCAAACAGACCCGCAAAACCAGCCGCCATACCGGTTACCAGAAAAATATTTGATTTGTCCTTTATCGGCAGCCTGCTGCCCACCCAATGGGAAAAGGCAGCCCCTATCTGTACCGCTACCCCCTCTCTTCCGGCACTTCCTCCGAACAGATGCGTCAGCCAGGTGCCTGATATAATAAAGGGAATTAGACGAAAAGGAATCTCTTCCTCCTCCCCATGTCCCACGGCAAATATAAGATTCATTCCTCCACTGCTTTTGCCCCCAAACTTCATGTTGCAGAAGACAATTGCAATACCTGCCAGAGCCAGAAAAGGAATCAGATAAAGCGGATACTGATTTCTAAAATCTGTTATTTTCAACAGTATCCTTCCAAACACTGTATCTATCAGACCCACAACAGCTCCTATGGGGATTCCTATAAGCCCTATGATTACCAGGCCCTTGTACGTATCATATGCTTTGTGAATTCTTCTTTTCATTCTTCCTTAAATGCTGATGGTTTACCCATATACGCACCCTCATGCTCCAACAATTTCTTTTTATTAGAAAGCCCGCCCGCGTATCCTGTCAGGCTTCCATCAGAACCCACCACACGGTGGCAGGGAATTATAATGGAAATTGGATTGTGTCCGACAGCACCGCCTACCGCCTGTGCAGACATACTATCTTTATTCAGCCGGACCGCCATCTTCCTTCCAATTTCACCATAGGTAGTAATCTCACCATAAGGTATCTCACATAGGATGTTCCATACAGCCTTACGGAAATCACTTCCGGCCGGTGCCAGCGGCAAATCAGATATAGCCGGCTTCCCGCCCGCAAAATACCGGTCTAACCAATTCCGGGCTGCCCTTAATATAGGCAGGTCGTCCTTTTCAACGGTCTCCTCTCCCAGCTTATCTGCAAAATACTTCTGCCCTTCCATCCACACCCCAACAAGGTGCTCTTCATCACTGGCCAGCATAAGGGGACCAAGTGGCGATTGACAATGCGTTGTAAAATACATCTTTCCTCCTATTCCGCTTCCGCGTTTTCATATGCTTCATCAGAAGCAAGATAAATCTGGCGGCAAAGCTTCCTCCCTGCTTTGGTTTTGAATATTTTATTATAGACTGTCTGCACAGTTTTCTTATCACTTTGATTTTCGTATAAATTCACCAGAAAATCTGCCTCTACCAAGATCTGATAATCCATTCCATCCATGTTTGTGTATGTATGATGATGCGCTACAAGATAGCTTACACGTTCAACGACAGGATTCTCATATCCCACTTTCTGTAAAAGTTTTTCTGCGTAAGGAGGCCCCTCCTGTTCCTGAAGCTTACCATTACAATTTCCGTGTTTTTCCATGGAGACCTTGATTCCTATATCATGTACAATTGCTCCTGCCTCCAGAATTTCCATTAATTCAGAGGATATATTCTCCATACTGCCAATTAGCCTTGCAAAATTATAGACTTTCAGAAAATGATGAACCAGTTCAGGTTCACCCGCATCAAATTGAATCATTTCCAAAATCAAATTCTCTCTTTTTTCCATATAACGCTCCTCCCGGACCTTATATTAAGCCACTTATTGGTAAAATCCTCCTATACCCTGAAACAGCAGTTTGGATATTAATAATGCCAGTTCCTCCGGTTCATCCACACATCCCTTATTCAACCATGTCTTCATAATACTAATAATACCGGATATTTCAAATATCTGCAAGTATTCATATGTGTTTCTGTCTAAGCGCTCTTCCTCTGCAATTTCCTCAATAGTCTTTTCATTTGCCAGGGACTCCAGACCCTTTTGAAAGTTACTGCTGTTGCTCTCACTTAAGAGAACCCGAAACAAAGAACGGTTATTTTTTGCAAAGTCAAGTACCTGCACCAGCGTTGGAACTGCAACTTTATTTTTTTCTATGATAAAGTGTTTATTCATAATATACGTCTGGATATGGGATAAAGTCTCCTGCTGTATCTGATTCAATAAATCATAGGGGTTCAGGTAGTGAGCATAGAAGGTGCTTCTGTTAATATCCGCAGATTCACAGATCATCTTTACCGTTACTTTTGAAATCGGATAGTCCTGCATCAATTCCAAAAAGCTCTCCTTTATCATCCGCCTGGTCATCTGCACTCTGCGGTCTCCCTTTTTTTCCATCATTCACAAATTCCTCCCCTACTATGTTCTTAAACATAGATAGACAACAGATATCCTGTCTGTGTTGTATTACTGCCATATCTATAGAATTTATTGGTTGCGTTCTTTACTATGAATTAGTATAATTTATTCTATCGCAAAAAACAACAGTCTGTATGATTATTATACATATGTTGTAAATTAAAAAAATTCTAAAATGGTGATATAATTGAAGAAATCGTATAATAAAGACATTTGGTGTTCTATAAAAAAAAGCAAAAAAAGATTTTTGTCTCTCCTGACCATTACCGTATTAGGAGTCACTGTCCTGACCGGAATCTATGCTGCCTGCCAGGATTTATATTACTCTGCCGACCGCTTCTATGATGAGCAGAATCTATATGATATCCGTATCTTGTCCACACTGGGTCTGACACAGGAGGATGTGGACGCACTGGCAGATATAAGTGGCGTTGAAAAGGCAGAAGGCTCCTACAGCGAGACTGTCTATACCGATGTAAAAGATGCCAAAGCCACAGCCGCTGTGACAACCCTTAGCCCAAAGAGACTTAACCTTCCTTATATATCTGCCGGTACATTACCGGCCAATCCGGGAGAAATTGCAGTCACCAGGCAGTATCTGGATGATACGGAAAAAAAACTGGGTGACACTTTGTACATCGAAGAGAGCAAAAAAGCTTCTTCAGAAAATGACCTGGAAGACGATGAGGATGCACCTTCTTTCTCCACTGACACTTATAAGATAACTGCTGTTGTCGTGGATCCTATGGATATCAGCAATAACGAAGCCACGGCCTTTCGTTCCTCCTCTTCTGTAACAGATTATGCCTTTTATATTACACCCCTGGATGTGAACAGTGACATCTATACCAGCATCTATCTTTCGCTCTCTGACTTAAGGCCACTGAATAGTTATTCAGATGAATACCGCAGGGAAGTTACACATGTCTCTCAAAGCATAGAGTCCAAAATTAAAGAGCAGCGGGAAAAAGCCCGCTATAACAGTCTTACCCAGGAATCCCGGGATGAGATTGCGGAAAAAGAAGCTGAGATGAATCAAAAATTCTCGGATGCCGAGCAGGAATTTGCGGACGGACGTAGGAAAATTGAAGATGCAAGAAAAGAATTAACAGACGGAGAAGACGAACTTGCAAAAAAAGAAGCCGAAGCAGCAAAGAAAATCGCTGATGCACGTAAGGAGCTGGAATCTAACAGGGCGCAATTAAAT
>CAMKHH010000128.1 GCA_946412445.1 uncultured Eubacterium sp. | reverse complement strand
ATACAAATAAAGGAGGGATATATGAAAAAGACGGTAGCTTTGCATAATTTAGGATGTAAGGTAAATGCCTATGAGCTGGAAGCCATGCAGCAGCTGCTGGAGGCGGCAGGATATGAGATTGTCTCTTTTACCCCGGGTGCAGATATCTATATCATCAATACATGTACGGTAACAAATATCGCTGACCGAAAATCCAGACAGATGCTTCACAAGGCAAAGAAGATGAATCCGGCGGCAATTGTGGTGGCTGCCGGATGTTATGTGCAGGCTCAAGGTGAAAAAATTGAAAAAGATCCGTCTATAGATATCGTAATCGGGAATAATAAGAAACAGGATTTAATAGAAATTCTGAAAGAGTATGAGAATTGCAGCATGGAGAAGAAGAAAGAAGACTCTGCTGCTTACACGCATATGATAGATATTAACCATACCGGCGAGTATGAAAATTTATCGATTACCGGAACAGGCGGACATACGAGAGCATATATCAAGGTTCAGGATGGCTGTAACCAGTTCTGCTCTTACTGTATTATCCCATTTGCCAGAGGCAGAGTGAGAAGCCGGTCTGAAAAAGATGTTGCGGAGGAAGTGAAAACTCTGGCAGGAAACGGCCACCTGGAGGTAGTTCTGACAGGAATTCACCTGAGTTCCTACGGAGTTGATCTGGATGAGAGGGGTTCTTTGCTGGGATTGATTCGGGCAATTCATGATGTGGACGGGATACAGAGAATCCGCCTTGGCTCTTTGGAACCCAGAATTATAACGGAGGAATTTGTAAAAGGGATTGCAGCATTACCGAAGGTATGCCCGCATTTTCATCTGTCTTTACAAAGTGGGTGCAATGAGACATTGAAAAGAATGAATCGAAGATATACTTCTGAGGAATATATGGATGGATGCAGACTCCTGCGGAAATATTATGGCAATCCGGCCCTGACTACAGATATCATCGTAGGATTTCCGGGAGAAACAACAGAAGAATTTGAAGCCTCCGAAGCCTTTGTGAAATCCGTCTGCTTTTTTGAAACTCATATCTTTAAATATTCCCGAAGAGAAGGAACAAAGGCCGCGGTCATGCAGGAGCAAATACCGGAACAGCAAAAGCATAAGCGCAGCCAGAAACTTCTGGAATTGGATGAGCAGAGGCAAATAGAGTATATGGATCAGTTTTTAGGGCATCAGGTTGAAATTCTGATTGAGGAACAGATTGAACTGAATGGAATAAAGTATTGGGCAGGATACACCAGAGAATATATACGGGCTGCCGTAAAATCAGAAGGAGTGCTGCAGAATTGTCTGATAGAGGCGACTGTCGTGAACAGACAGCAAAACCTTTTGCTTTCTGAGATCGTTTGAGGATAACGTAAAGTTATCATTGAATTTTCCTGCAAAGTATATTAAAATGAAATAGATATCAATGAACGAGGACGTGAAAAGATGACAGATTTAGGTAATACGCAATACTTTAAAGTCAAAAGCGAACCGGAAATACAGGTTAAGGAAGTTCTGGATATAGTTTATAATGCGATGGCGGAGAAGGGCTATAACCCGGTGAACCAGATCGTCGGATACATTATGTCCGGAGACCCTACCTATATCACAAGTCATAAGGGTGCCCGCAGCATGATCATGAAGGTGGAGCGGGACGAGCTGGTGGAAGAACTTTTGAAAGAGTATATTAAGAATGAATCCTGGAAGAGAGACTGACTGTATGCGGATTTTGGGTTTGGATTTTGGCGCTAAGACAGTGGGTGTAGCGGTAAGTGACCCTCTTGGGATTACTGCCCAGGGGGTCGAAATCATCAGGAGAAAATCCGAGAATAAGCTGCGTCAGACACTTGCCCGCATAGAGGAACTGATTGAACAGTATCAGGTAGAAAAGTTGGTGCTTGGATTCCCAAAACATATGAATAATGACATAGGTGACAGGGCTGTGAAATCTCTGGAGTTTCAGGAAATTCTGAAGAGAAGAACAGGTCTGGATGTTGTTATGTGGGATGAACGGCTGACCACAGTCGCGGCAAACAGAACATTGATAGAGGCAGAAGTGCGCAGGGAAAACAGGAAAGATTTTGTGGACCAGATTGCGGCTGTGTTTATTCTGCAAGGATACCTGGATTATTTGTTTAATCAAAAACCTGAATAAAAGCAAAGAGGAAGTCACAGACTATGGAAAAGGTCAAATTTGTATCGGAAGATGGAAGTGAAATAGAGTTTTTCGTAGAAGAGCAAACCAGAGTGAACGGTATCGATTATCTGCTGGTTTCTGATTCTGACGAGGATGAGGCGAATGCCTACATCATGAAGGATGTATCCCCAAGCACCGCGCCTGAGGCAGAGTATGTTATGGTAGAAGACGAAATAGAATTCGACGCTATAGCAGGTATATTTGCCCAGATGCTGGATGAGGTGGATCTCCATTAGTGTTAATGGCGGGTATGAGAATGTGCGAAGACATTTTCATACTGTTTGTGTTCGGAAATGATAAAAAATGGAGGTGCTTTTTGAAGAAAAAAGGCGAAAGTAAATTAAAGATCATTCCGCTCGGTGGTTTAGAGCAGATTGGAATGAATATCACTGCCTTTGAATATGAAGACAGTATAGTTGTCGTGGATTGTGGTCTGGCGTTTCCGGAGGATGATATGCTGGGAATTGACCTGGTGATTCCAGATGTGACTTATCTGAAGGACAACATACAAAAAGTAAAAGGATTTGTAATAACACACGGACATGAGGATCATATAGGGGCACTGCCTTATGTTTTGAAAGAGATTAATGTGCCCGTTTATGCAACAAAATTAACAATTGGATTAATTGAAAATAAATTAAAAGAACACAACCTTCTTCGTTCCACAAAAAGAAAGACGATTAAACACGGACAGTCTATTAATCTGGGGGCATTCCGTATAGAATTTATTAAGACAAACCATAGTATCCAGGATGCGGCAGCACTGGCCATCTATTCTCCGGCAGGCACCATTATTCACACAGGGGACTTTAAAGTGGACTATACGCCGGTATTTGGAGATGCCATAGATCTTCAGCGATTTGCGGAAATCGGCAAAAAAGGCGTGCTGGCTCTGATGTGCGACAGTACAAATGCGGAACGTAAGGGCTTCACCATGTCCGAGCGTACCGTGGGTAAAACCTTTGACAACATCTTTGCTGAGCATAAAAACACTCGTATCATTATAGCTACATTTGCATCCAATGTGGATCGGGTGCAGCAGATTATCAACTCTGCTTATAAATACGGCAGAAAAGTTATTGTAGAAGGCCGCAGCATGGTGAATGTCATCACCACAGCGTCGGAACTGGGATATTTAAATATTCCGGAAAATACTCTGATTGATATCGACAAGATGAAGAACTATCCGGATGACCAGATGGTTCTTGTAACAACCGGAAGCCAGGGCGAGTCTATGGCCGCTCTTTCACGTATGGCAGCCAATATACACAAGAAAGTATCTATTAAACCCGGTGACACGATTATATTCAGCTCTAATCCTATTCCGGGCAATGAAAAGGCAGTATCTAAGGTGATCAATGAGCTTTCGGTCAAGGGTGCGGATGTGATTTTTCAGGATGTTCATGTTTCAGGACATGCTTGCCAGGAAGAGATTAAACTTATATATTCACTGGTACATCCTAAATATGCAATTCCTGTACATGGCGAATACCGTCATTTAAAGGCGCAGAAGGGGATTGCAGAATCCTTAGGTATTCCTAAAGAGAATATATTTATTTTGCGTTCCGGTGATGTACTGGAACTGGATGACCAGAGTTGTGCAGTGACCGGCAAGGTTCATACGGGAGCAATTATGGTAGACGGACTTGGTGTCGGAGATGTGGGTAATATTGTACTGCGTGACCGTCAGCATTTATCCGAGGATGGGATTATGGTGGTGGTTCTGACACTGGAAAAACGCAGTAATCAGCTATTATCCGGTCCGGATATTGTTTCACGTGGTTTTGTATATGTCCGTGAATCCGAGGATTTGATGGGAGAGGCCAGAGTTGTGGTGGAAGACGCTCTGGACGAATGTCTTAACCGTAAAATCAGTGACTGGGGTAAAATCAAGACGGAAATCAAGGATTCTCTGGGAGACTTTGTATGGAAGAAAACGAAGAGGAGACCGATGATACTTCCGATTATCATGGAGGCGTAAGCTTATGTCAGGCGATGTGGTAAAGTGCACGGAAGCGCTTGTTCATGCCATGTTAAACAGTGAAGAATATCAGAATTACCAGCGATATGAAGGTGAGCTGAGAAGTAAACCTAAGCTGCGTGAACAGGTTGATGAATTTCGAATCAGAAATTACCATCTCCAGAAGCAGGAAGGGATTGACCTGTATGAGGAGGTGGATAATCTGGAAAGGGAATTTGAGCATATACGCAAGAATGCACTTGCCAATGCATATCTGGAGGCCGAACTGGCGGTCTGTAAGATGATGCAGGATACACAGACTGCACTTGTAAAGAGCTTAAATATTTCCATACCGGATGAGGTTTAACAAAGGAGAGGCATATGGCTAAGAAAAATAAGAATACCGGATATAGAGCGGCGCTTACAGGTGCCAGAGGAACTCTGCGGATTCTGATATATATCTTCGGAATTGTACTGATTCTGTATCTGGGAAAAATCACATATAGTTTTGGCTACGATGTATTTGCCCAGAAGCCTGTTGCCTCATCTGAGAGTAAAGGACAGGATGTCACTGTAATCATCAAGGAAGATACTTCGACCTATGGGATAGGGAAACAGCTTTCAGAGAAAGGCCTGATTGCAAATGGGCCTGTAGTATTCTGGGTTCAGGTTCGGTTGTCAGATTATTATGGCAAACTGGAACCAGGGAGTTATATATTGAATACGTATCAGACGGTAGACGAGATGCTGGAGATTTTATCTAAACAAAATACAGAAGGTCAGCCATCGGAGGATGAAGATACTTCCGGTGAAAGTGGTGGAGATGACAGCGATGACGCTGCCATTCCGGAGCATGCCCAGGAGGGTACGCAGGAAGGCGGGGAATAAGTTGATTGTTGATGAAAGAATGCTTACCTTCATCAATTCCATGGATGT
>CAMKHH010000127.1 GCA_946412445.1 uncultured Eubacterium sp. | reverse complement strand
CATCCACAGGGACTTCTTATATCCACAGGAACGAGCTGGTTAATAAAGCCATTCTTGATGTTTGGGCTTGCCTCATTTTTCTTTTACGCTGTGTTCAAATCCGTAATTCCGGCTGACCTTGCACAGAGCTATGTTGCCGGTGCTGTCCTTTTGGGTGCTGCCCCCTGCACGGCTATGGTGTTTGTCTGGAGTAATCTGACAAAAGGCGACCCGGCACACACCTTAGTACAGGTTGCTGTTAATGACCTGATTATTCTTGTGGCGTTTGTTCCTATCGTTTCCTTTTTGCTTGGGGTAAACAACATGTTTGTACCGTGGGATACCTTAATACTTTCCATTGTGCTGTTTGTGATCATTCCCCTTGTGGCTGGTGCACTGACAAGAACGATCATAGAAAGAAAACGTGGTTTGGAATACTTTAACGAAAAATTTGTATCTAAATTTGACAGCATTACCACAATAGGATTGCTCTTAACACTTATTATCATATTTACTTTCCAGGGTGATACAATTTTAAGCAGTCCGTTTCATGTATTACTTATTGCAGTACCATTAGTTTTGCAAAACGTGATCACTTCTGCCTTTGCATATATCATGTGCAAGGTATTCAAGCAGCCGCACAATATCGCCGCCCCTGCCGCACTGATAGGTGCGTCTGATTTCTTTGAGTTGTCCGTAGCAGTAGCGATTGCTCTTTATGGACCGACTTCGCCTGTTGTGCTTGTCTGTACGGTTGGTGTATTAACCGAGGTTCCTGTTATGCTTCTTCTTGTAAATATTGTTAACCGTACGAAAGGTTGGTTTACAACATGAAAGAGGAAATCACCTGCGTCTTGCTAATAAACTAAAAAAATAATTTTTAAGGAGAGATTTTATTATGAAGTAAATGCCTATTTATGAACCTGCTATGTGTTGTGAAACCGGGATCTGCGGCGTAGGTGTTGACCCTGAACTAATCCGCATATCTACCGTTTTAAATGCATTAAAAAAGAATGGAGTACAGGACCTCAGATGGATTATGCGGTAATCAAGCAGAGCTGTGCAGCATTTATAGCAATGGTAACGTAATGATAAACACCGCACCTCCATATTCTGAATCATTCGAGGCCCAGATATTCCCGCGATGGCTTCTGATAATCTCTTTAGCAATGGGGAGTCCGAGACCAAAATGCTTACGATCTGAATGGCTTTTATCCATTCGGTAAAAGCGGTTCCAAATCTGTTTTATGTACGCATCAGGAATGCCTGGCCCGCTGTCGGCTACACGGATTTCCAGGTGATTGTGATGCTGGTATAAGGCCAGACCGATACGCCCGCCTGTGGGCGTGTAGCTTATGGCATTATCCAAAAGAATCGCCAGAACCTGTGCCAGACGCTGTGCATCACCGGCGCAGTGCGCTATAATTTCATCAGGCAGTGTTACCGTCAGACGGATATCTTTTTTCTCTGCCAGAGGTTCGAATTTCTCAGCGCTATCAAGCAGCAGTGTGTCCAGCCAGACAGCATCAAGCTGTAGGGTAAAGTTGGTATGATCAACCTGGGCCAGCGTTAATAAATCATTGATTAACCGCGACATTCTTTGCCCTTCTGATAAAATCATATTCTGGAAACGCTTCTGATTGGCTTCATCGGCTTTCGTCATTGCCGACAGGCTGGAGAGTATGACGGTCAGAGGCGTGCGTAATTCATGTGAAGCAGAGGCGACAAATTGTATCTGCTGTTCCTGGTTTTTCTTGATTGGAAGCAGCATTTGCCTGGTAAAAAAGTAAGAAAAAATAAAGAGCAGAATCACTCCCAGGAAATCCAGGGTGAAAAATTGTATCCGCTGTCGTGCAATCTGTGCATGCAATGGAGCTAAGGGATATAATACCTGGATACGCAGATAGTAGCCTTGTTTGGGAATGTTTGCGGCAGATAGATAAAACTGTTCTTTATTCTTCTCATGCAGAACATAGGAAAGTTGCTTTGTCAGGACGCTTTTATTCTCCAGGTCGGAGGGTTGAAAGCCGTATTCTGACAGAGCCAGACGAGATGCATTTGCCAGGAGCGCCGAGCGTTCTTCGGAGTATTTTAACGTATCATAGAGGAGGGGGACTCCGTTATTCGACAGGGAAATCAGATATTGTTCATTTATCTCCATGCGGGTGAGCCATTCATGTGAGATAATGGACTGATTTTCGAGGCTGGCCAGTATAGAGGATACATCGTTTTGAAATGAAATGTAGGCATTTTCTCTTAAGGAACGTTCAGAAGAGAGAATATTGATTACGGACATACTAACCATGATGATGCCCGTAATCAGCGTACAGAAAATAGTCATTTGTATATGTAACTTTTTAAGCATTTGCAGCCTCCAGACGATAGCCGACTCCCCGGATGGTTGTAAGCTTCAAAACACTTTGGACAGTTTTAAGGCGCCGCCTTAAAAAATGAATATAATTGTCCAGGTTACCCTCCTCGACTTCTGCATCCGGTACCCAGAATTTTTCCAGCAGAATATTGCGCGGCAGCGTCTGATCTGGGTTGCGCAAAAAGACTTCCAGTAAATCCGATTCCCGTTTGGACAGGGTACAAAAGGCCGGGGACTTCGTAAGTAATTTCCGGGAAGTATCAAGGCAGATATCCGCAACCTCCAGTAAGGAATTGCTGGTCCAATGCAGCGGACGGCGGTTAATGCTGCGGATCCGAGCCATCAATTCCTCGTAGGCAAATGGTTTTACGATATAATCGTCGGCTCCGGAATCCAATCCATCTACTTTATCATGCAGTTCTCCCAGTGCAGTAATCATAATTACCGGTATTTTAATTCCACTGTGTCTAAGCTCCTCTAATACCTGGATACCGTCTTTTCCAGGAAGCATTCGATCCAGTAAAATCAAATCATAGGCATGCTGCTGAATAAAATGCAGGGCATCATTGCCATCGTGACATAAATCTACCGAGAAACTCTCCTTTTCCAATTGAAAAGATAAAGAATCACATAAGTTAATATCGTCCTCAATCAATAGAATACGCATTCGTTTGGCTCCTTTCCTATAATTGTAACGATTATAGCACAGATATCTCTAAAATCTCTGTAAATACAGAAAATCTTAAGAAGAAAAAATGTGAAGAAATCGTGAAGTTTCAATTCCTGAGATTTTTAGAGATAGTTTAAAGAAAACTCTGGTATGCTGACTGCATTACATCAACAAGGAGGAACAGATGAAGGGATTACCGAAAAGAATCATAAGCACGCTGCTGTGCGTAAGTGTGCTGCTTGTAACTGCCTGTGGTCAGGGAGGTGCCGATAGTAATAAAAAAAGCAAGGCGGGGGGAGCTGCCGGGGGAAATGGAAAGGGGCGGTACTTAGAAAGTGAAGTAAAGCTACCAGAAAACGTAGAAGCTATATTAGCGATGCGTACATTAGAAGATGGTACAATCCGTATGCTGTCTAACAACGGAATCTTCGATTCCAAGGACAATGGAAAGACATTTGAACCATCCAGGTTCCAGTATGAGATACAGGAAATAGATGGAGAAAAGGGGTATCTGGTAGAAGCGAAACTAGATAGTAAGGGAGGGCTTTTGTTGTCCTATGCCAACGGCTGCCGCAGGGTAGATACGGATGGAACGGAAACAAAAATCCCGATTGAACTTCCGGCATTGGAGGGATTGCAGAAACAGGTAACTACCTCAATGGAGGAAGATGTTGAGGCTGACATAGCAGGTGGAGATGAGAAATCCGGAGAAAGAATCGAGGAAGTCTTTGAAGCAGCTAATAATTTCCTGATGCACATGCAGATTACTGAGGATGGTATGCTGGTAGGCGCAGACATGGGTGGAAACAATGTCTACCTGATTGATCCAAAAACAGGGGAAATTGTTAAAACCTTGTGCCAACCCACTTCTGAAACAACTTATCTTAAGAATCTCGTTGTAGCAGGAAATCGTCTGGTGGTACTGACATCCGCCGGTATTGATGTATATGATATGGAAAGCGGTAAGCTGATGGACCAGGAGCCGGCCTTTAAGAATTATTTTTCCGGTAAGAGTGAGGAAGAGGATACGGATATGATGATGGGGATCGGACAGGGAAAAGTCTTTTCCGATGGGAAAAAAGGCATCTATTATGCCGATGAAACGGGTTTCTATCACCATACCTTTGGAGCCGGTGAAATGGAACGCCTTATCAATGGTTCCCTGTCTTCTTTATATAATCCCAAGCTCATATTGAGAGATATGATAGAGAAAAAAGATGGTGGCTTTTTAGGGATATACGAAACAGAAAGCGGGCATGTGTTGAAAGATTACACCTATTCAAAAGAGGTGTCGGCCATTCCGGAAAAAGAACTAAAGGTCTACTCATTAAGGGACAATCAGTTCGTCCGACAGGCGATTGCCAACTTCCAGACAAAATATCCAGACTACTATATTTCTCTCGAAACAGGTATGTCAGGGGATGATGCAGTAACGATGGATGATGCAATCAAGACACTGAATACCAGTATTATGTCCGGGAATGGACCGGATATATTGATTACCGATGACCTGCCTTTGAACTCTTATATAGCAAAGGGAGTTCTGGCAGATACCACTGAAATCCTGGAAGCTGCAAAAAAAGAAAATGCATTTTTTGAAAAGATACTTTTGGCAAACCAAGTCAAAGAAAAGGTTTATGCGATTCCGATGCGTTTTGCACTGCCTGTTTTAGCAGGAGATAAAGACTATGTTCAGAAGATTAGGAACCTTTCGGAACTGGCGGCGGCATTGCCCAAAGTAAAAGCGGAGAACCCGGATTTAGAAACGCTGATTGGTTCCTATCAATCGGATCAGCTGGCGCGCTTTCTCCTTAAGCTATCCATGAATAACATCTGGAAGCCTGGACAGGCGGTGGATGAACAGGCACTGACTGCATATCTTAATACTTTAAAGGAAATCTATGCTTTGAATGGAGAACCCAAAGGGGAAGAGAGGCAGATGGTTTGGAGCATGAGCAGTCAATTACAGGATATTGACACCAGGATCAATAAAGATCTGATGACGATATTGAATGGACAACAGAAATTATTTGCCGGAACCATACAAAGTTTAAGCGATTTATCTCTAGTGC
>CAMKHH010000126.1 GCA_946412445.1 uncultured Eubacterium sp. | reverse complement strand
TACTGAAGGATGGTGAACCTCCTCCACCTGCGGATGTTTGCTTAAGTACTCCACTACTTTCAAGCTGTTCTCTACATGACGCTCTACTCTGAGGGATAATGTTTCCAGACCCTGAAGGAAAAGAAAGGCATGGAAGGGTGATAAGGTTGCACCGGTATCTCTCAACAGGATTGCACGTATTTTTGTAACAAATGCAGCAGGACCTGCTGCTTTCACAAAGCTGACACCATGGTAACTTGGATTCGGTTCAACGAGAGAGGGAAATTTTCCTGATGCCTCCCAGTCAAACTTTCCTCCATCCACGATAACACCACCGAGAGACGTCCCATGTCCGCCGATAAACTTGGTTGCTGAATGAACCACGATATCTGCGCCGTGCTCAATCGGACGTACCAGATAAGGTGTTGCAAACGTATTGTCAATTACCAGAGGTATCTTATGTGCATGGGCAATTTTGGCAACTGCTTCAATATCCACTACTTCGGAATTAGGATTCCCCAAAGTTTCAATAAATACCAGCTTTGTATTCTCCTGAATTGCCTCCTCCACTGCTTTTTCATCAAAGATATCCACAAAAGTAGTTTGGATGCCGTATTCCGGCAGTGTATGCTCCAGCAGATTATACGTTCCACCATAAATATTATTTGCGGATACGATATGGTCTCCCGCATGAGCCAGATTCTGGAATGTATAGGTGACAGCAGCCGCACCCGATGCCACAGCCAGAGCAGCCGCTCCACCTTCTAACGCCGCAATCCTCTGTTCAAATACATCTTCTGTAGGATTGGTAAGTCTTCCATAGATGTTGCCGGAGTCTGTCAGCCCAAAGCGGGCAGCAGCATGGTCACAGTTGTCAAAAACATAAGAGGAGGAGGCATAGATTGGAACTGCTCTTGCCCCTGTCGCAGGATCTGCCTTTTCCTGTCCCACGTGGAGTTGTAAAGTTTCAAATTTCAGTTTTCTGTCTTTTCTCTCAATTTTTTTACCCATAGCGCGGTTCTCCTTATTCGTATATTTAGGGGGCCAAAGTCATGCTTTTCCATGCAAGCATGAAACGCATGACCTTTTGACCCTGGTATCATTTAATTTTCAAAAAGAGGGGTTGAGTAATAGCGGTCTCCACTGTCGGGAAGCACTACTACAATATTCTTTCCCTTATTCTCAGGCCTTTCGGATAATTCGATGCCTGCTTTCAGTGCCGCACCGGAGGATATTCCCACCAGGATGCCTTCGGCATGGGCAAAGTCTTTAGAAGTCTCAAAAGCCTCATCATTTTCAACTGTAATAACTTCGTCATAAACTTTTGTATTTAATACCTTCGGAACAAATCCTGCACCGATTCCCTGAATCTTGTGCGGACCGCTGGTTCCTTTTGTCAATACAGGAGATGCTGCCGGCTCCACACCTATCACTTTAATCCCGGGGTTCTGACTCTTCAGATATTCACCGATTCCTGTAATCGTCCCGCCCGTTCCGATGCTTGCCACCAGGATATCCACATCTCCATCCGTATCTTTCCAGATTTCCGGTCCTGTGGTTTCTCTATGTGTCTTTGGATTGGCCGGATTATCAAACTGGCCCGGTATAAAGCTGTCAGGTACCTCTTTTGCCAGCTCATCCGCTTTTGCAATTGCACCTTTCATTCCTTTTGCACCATCTGTCAATACGATTTCTGCACCGTATGCCTTCAGAATATTCCTTCTTTCCACACTCATCGTCTCAGGCATAGTCAGAATCAGTCTGTAGCCCTTGGCCGCTGCAATGGATGCAAGGCCGATACCTGTGTTGCCGGAAGTAGGCTCGATAATTGTAAATCCCGGCTTTAATGCTCCGCTCTTTTCTGCGTCCTCGATCATACTCTTTGCAATCCGGTCTTTCACACTTCCTGCCGGGTTCAGATACTCCAGCTTCACCAGAATATTTGCTTTTAATCCAAGTCTCTTTCCAAAGTTTTCTGCCTCCATCAATGGAGTTTTTCCAATCAGTTCTACCGCATTCTTATAAATATTCTTTGCCATAATTACACCTCTTATTCATAAATTCCCATCGGTTATATAGGAATTATATGCTGGCAAAGGGAAATTGTCAATCCTTTTTTATAAATCGCAACATTTTTTTAGCTGCTCAACCTGTGTCTTAATATTATCAATATCCTCATCCGTGAGCTTCTCTGGCTTTTTGAACCGCACTGCTTTTTGTACGGCTGCTATGTGGTTCTTAATCTCTCTCTTCTTTTCTTTATCAAGTGTCTTTTTGTTATCGGATAAAAACTGCTGGGCACGCATCATCTCCTTGTTTGCCTCACCCAGGATGTCCAACTGTTCCATCTTGTGTGTATCCTCTGTTTCATAAGCAGCCGCATTCTGAATAGCCTTTTCAATCTCATTCTCAGACATGTTGGAGCTGGCCGTAATTGTAATACTTTGCTGCTTTCCGGTTCCAAGATCCTTTGCCGATACGTTCACAATACCATTGGCATCGATATCAAATGTCACCTCAATCTGAGGAACACCTGCAGGCGCACGTTTAATTCCATTCAGGAGAAAATTCCCAAGCAAGGTGTTATCTTTTGCGAACTGACGTTCTCCCTGAAGTACTTTTATTTCCACAGAAGTCTGAAAATTTGCAGCCGTTGAGAAAACCTGGCTGTGGCGGTTCGGAATCGTGGTATTGCGGTCAATAATCTTAGTTGCCACACCACCTACAGTTTCTATGGACAGGGACAGCGGTGTCACATCCATCAATATCAGCTCAGAAGCTTTCCCTGCCGTAAGTTCACCACTTAGCTTTGCGCCTTGAATAGCAGCGCCCAATGCCACACATTCATCCGGGTTCAGATTTTTTGAGGGTTCCTTTCCGGTCAGTCTCTTCACCATATCCTGAACCGCAGGAATCCGGGTCGAACCTCCCACAAGTAATACCATACCTAACTGAGATGCCAAAACGCCTGCATCCGTCAAAACCTTTTCCACCGGCCCCTTTGTACGCTCTACCAAATCCCGGGTTATCGAATTGAAAACAGCACGTGTAATCTCCATCTCCAGATGCTTCGGTTCACCTTTCACCGTAGTGATAAATGGCAGATTGATGGTTGCTGCACTTTGCGCTGTCAGATTTTTCTTTGCTTCCTCTGCCGCCTCGAGGACACGCTGCATGGCCGTCTTATCCTTTATCAGATTGACCTTTTCCTGCTTTTTATACTGCTCCACGATGTAGTCTGCCAACCGTGCATCAAAGTCATCGCCTCCCAGATGATTGTCGCCTGCGGTTGCCAGAACCTCTATGAGATTATCTCCGATTTCAATCAGAGAGACATCAAAAGTACCTCCTCCCAGGTCGTATACCATAATTTTCTGTGCCTGTCCATGATCGAGACCATATGCCAGTGCAGCCGAAGTAGGCTCATTTATAATACGGAGTACCTTCAGACCTGCAATTCTGCCGGCATCCTTTGTCGCCTGGCGCTGGGCATCATTAAAATAGGCAGGTACGGTAATTACTGCCTCGTCGACAGACTCTCCCAGATAGTTCTCCGCATCCTTTTTCAGCTTCATGAGAATGAAAGCCGAAATCTCCTGCGGTGTATAATTCTTACCATCCACCTTCATACGGTAGGCTGTACCTATCTCTCTTTTAATCGATGCGATTGTACGGTCTACATTTGCTGCTGCCTGCCGCTTTGCAACAGCTCCCACCAGGCGTTCTCCATTTTTGGTAAATGCGACTACAGAAGGTGTCGTCCTCTCCCCCTCTGCATTTGCAATAATTACTGCTTCACCACCCTCCATAACTGCTGCACAGCTGTTTGTAGTTCCCAGGTCAATTCCTATTACTTTACTCATATTCGTCCTCCGTTTTACTAACACAAAGGAACTGCCGCCGGCAGTTCCTTATATTCTATCTGTTATGCTTTTTCATGAACTGCTCTGGATTTTATGAGTGTCTCAATCTCTTTTTCTTCAGGCATCACGCGTAAAGCACCTTTCTTTGTTGTGATAAGAGAAGCCGCACCGTTAGCAAATGTCAGCATATCTCTTAGCTGCTCTTCCGTCAGATCATCCAGTCCATGTTCCGCCACATAATGCAGGATGCAGCCTCCGAATGTATCTCCTGCACCCGTAGTCTCGATGGTTTTTTCCTGAAGAAATGGAGCTGCCTCTACCATCTTATCAGCATAATACGCCCGGCTTCCTTCCCTTCCCATGGAAACAAGAATTAATTTTATATCAAATCTGCTGCGAATCCAATTTACACCTGCCGTAAAATCCTCTTCTCCGGTCAGCCACTGAATTTCATTATCAGAAATCTTCAAAATCTGGCAATGCGCCAGTCCATAAAGCACCTGTTCCTTAGCCTCTTCCAGCGTATTCCAAACTGGAGGACGCAGATTGGGATCCAGAGAAATAATCGCACCCGACTCTTCTGCAATCCGGATCGCTTTTTTCGTAGCCGCGCGGACACCCTCATCCGTCATGGATAAAGTACCATAATGAAAAATCCTGCTGTCACGGATTAAAGTCTCCGGAACCTCTTCTTTGGTAAGCATCATATCAGCACCCGGATTTCGATAGAAAGAAAAGTCCCTGTCCCCGTCAGGATAAGTATGCACTAAAGCCAAAGTTGTATGAATTTTATCATCCATCATCAGATAATCAGAGTTAATTCCCAGCTCATCAAGTGTTGCTTTCAACTGCTTTCCAAAAAAATCATTACCGACCTTCCCTATAAATGCGGTCTTGTGACCCAGCTTTGTCAGCATTGCAAGTACATTACACGGTGCCCCGCCCGGGTTTGCCTCAAACATCGGATTTCCCTGTCCGCTGATCCCATTCTCCGTAAAGTCAATCAATAATTCTCCCAAAGCCGTAACATCATAGCTTTTCATAAGTACCTCCATCTTTACAATTTAACTGTAACAAGTTTAACACTGATTGCAAAGATTTTCAATCTTTTAAACTGCGTTTTTAAACTGTGCTTTATAAAGCTGATAATAGGCTCCTCTCTTTGTCATCAGTTCCTCATGATTGCCTGCTTCGCAGATTCTGCCCTCATCTATCACAAAGATACGGTCCGCATTTTTTATCGTGGACAGCCGATGGGCGATTACGAATGAA
>CAMKHH010000125.1 GCA_946412445.1 uncultured Eubacterium sp. | reverse complement strand
TACTGGTGTTCCTTTTCTATATGAAAAATACCAAAGAAATTAGTGAAGAGAATAGTTACGGCAAGTATTACACGATGATTGTGGAGGACAAAAAATCGGCCTTCTGGCAGTCGGTCTATAAGGGCGCCTACAAACAGGGACAGAAGGAGGGAGCCTACGTGGAACTGCTGGGAGAAAATCTTTCCCAGGATTATTCCAGGGCAGAACTGATGGAAATCGCTATTTCTTCAGAGGTGGATGGAATCCTGGTGGAAGCAGACGAAAGTCAGGAGATGGCTGATTTAATTGACAGGGCCGTGGAAGCTGAGATTCCGGTCATTACCCTATATAGTGACTGTACCAGGAGCAGCCGATTAAGCTTTGTAGGAGCAGGCAGCTATAATCTGGGCATCGAGTACGGCAGACAAGTCCTGGAAATCATAAATCCTTTCGAAAAATCCAATGTGATGATATTGGTAAGCGCCAATGCACAGGATACGGGACAAAATATTTTATGCTCTGGAATTCAGGAGACGATTGAAAAAGAGAAAAACAGGATTGCCGAAGTGGAAATTTCCTATTTGACGGTAGATGATACCAATATGTTTTCCACAGAAGAATCCATCCGGGACATTCTTATGGAAGAGGAGCTGCCGGACATTATCATTTGTTTAAATGAACTGAATACTACCTGCGCCTACCAGGCAGTGGTGGACCACAACAAAGTGGGACAAGTGGATATTGTGGGTTATTACAACCTGGATTCTACAATTAATGCCATTGACCGGGGCGTCATTTATTCGACCCTGGTGATTGATACGGCTCAGTTAGGTTCATATGGCATCAATGCTCTGACAGTATATGATAGGATGGGAAAAATCAGCGAATATTTTACGACCGATATTTCCATTATTAATAAAGGTAATGTGTATCAATCTTTGGAGGGAGGTCAGGATGAAGAGTCGAAGAATTAGAGATTTTTCATTACAAGGCAAAATGAGCTTGATTTTTATTGGGGCCAATCTGATTCTGCTGGTGGGTAATATAGCCATGTTGATGGGGATTAATACCATGGCAAAGGAGATGGATATGGTTTACGAAAAAAATCTTTATCTCAATGAGCTGGGAGAATCGCTGACAGAGGTACAGAATAGTATGAGCACCTATCTGAGCACCAAAACCAGTGACTCCCTGGAAGTTTATTACCGCAGTCAGGAGGGCTACTCCCTGCTGGTAGACGGGATGAAGGAACAGATTACAGGAAGAAGCTATGATAGGATGGAGCGGAATATAAAAAAGCTGTCCGAGGATTATCTGGAGGAGGTCGGGCAGACTGTAGAAGCAAAGCGGGGCAGGAATGTGGAAAAATATCGGATTCGCTATGAAAGTGCTACAAGGCTGTACAATTATATAGATACCTACATATCCAGTTTGAATAATGAACAATTCAAAAGTAATTCTATCAATTACCGGGAATTATCGGCATCCTTCCGCTCCTTTGAAAGAGTCAGCATCGTGGTGCTGCTTACGGTAATTGTGGGAAATGTAGTGGTAGTAGTATTGTTGACGGGAACTGTAATCTATCCATTGAAAGAATTGGCCCAGTCTGCCAACGAAGTAGCACAGGGAAATTTTCATATTGAGCTGAAGGCAGTGCGATCGCGGGACGAAATCGGAGTAGTAACAGGAGCCTTCAACCAGATGGTGGCCAGTATTGGGCAGTATATTGAACAAATTAAGGAAAGAATGGAGGTAGAACAGGTTCTTAGGGAGAAGGAACTGAGGATGGAGGCTCATCTTAAGGGGGCTCAGCTGAAATATCTGCAGGCTCAGATTAATCCCCATTTTTTATTTAACACACTCAATGCAGGAGCCCAGCTTGCCATGATGGAGGGGGCAGACAGAACCTATGAATATATCCAGAACATGGCAGATTTCTTTCGGTATAATGTAAGAAAGGGTGAAGAGCCGGTATCCTTAGGAGAAGAACTGGAGCTGGCAGACAGTTATCTCTATATTTTGAATGTAAGATTTTCTGGAGAAATTTACTTTGAGAAGCATGTGGATAAAAGTCTTTTGGGAATACAGATGCCAAGTATGATTTTGCAGCCGATTGTGGAAAACTGTGTAAATCATGGAATCCGGGAAATTGACTGGCCCGGAACCATACTGCTTCGGATATACCGGAGGGGAGATACAGCATGCATCAGTATTAAGGATAATGGAGTAGGAATGAGCCAGAGAAAGATTGACAAAATATTAGCAGGACGTTGCCGGGAGGAGGAGCCGTTGGCTGATTCCAACGGTGTGGGCATGGATAATGTAATCAGCAGACTGAGGCTATTTTATGGCAATGAGGATGTCATGACCATAGCAAGCGGAGGGAAAAACCAGGGAACAGAGGTTATTATATACCTGCGGATGGGGGAAAAAGATGTATAGAATATTATTGGCGGATGATGAAGGAATCGTAATTGACTCTTTAAAATTTATTATCGGGAAGGAGTTTGGACAGGAATGTCTGGTAGAGTCTGCTAAGACTGGAAGGGGTGTTATCGAGCTGGCAGAACAATTTCGACCGGATATTGCCATTATGGATATTCAAATGCCTGGAATCAATGGAATTGAGGCCATGAAGGAAATTCGGGAAGACAATAAAAATGTGGTTTTTATCATTATGTCGGCCTATGATAAGTTCGATTATGCCAAGGAAGCCATCAAGGTTGGAGGCGTACTGGAATATATTACCAAGCCCATGGACCGCAGAAAAATTGTCTCTATTTTAAGCCATGCGATGGAGCTGGTGGATAAAGACAGGGAACGCAGGAGCAATGACCTGATGCTTAAAGAGAAGCTGGAAATCGTGGTTCCTATTATTGAAAATGGTTTTATCTACAATATTTTATTTCAGGAATATTTCATCGAGGATATCGAATATTATAAGAAATTCTTAGGGATTACCAGTGATTTCGGATATATGATTACTATTGTCTGTGGAGATAAGCAGGAGGGCAATCATATGACCAACGCTGTGGGAAGCAGCATAAGGATGCAGAGCCACTACCAGGAAATCAGGGAATGCGTAAAGGATTATTTTGACGGGGTGATTGGTACGGTCATGGGCAATAAGATTGCGGTGCTGATGCCTTCTGATAAAGAATTGATTGAATATAGCGAACGAATTGAGCTGATTGAAAAGGCAAGGGAGCTGGCCCGGAAGATGTGCAGGAAGACAGGAATCAGCTTTCGTATTGGAATCGGGAGCATGAGGCTTTTGCAGGAAATGCCAGATTCCTATCATGAAGCCTTGAATGCCCTGGTGTATTCCACAGGAAGTGTAGCTCATGTGGATGATCTGTCTCTTCGCTGCGGTTATGAAGAGGATTATCCTGTACATACGGAAAAGAAGCTTTTTGAGCAGGTAGAAAAGGGTCGGATAAATGATGCTATGCAAACCGCAGCGGAATTTTTTGACTGGATGGCAAGTCAGTATCCGGATAGTATTATGGATATACGCCTGAAGGTATTGGAGTTTGTACTTTATGCCGAGCACCTGGCCTATGATAAGGGAGGTATGGTATACCAGTTTAAAGACAGGGAGGATTATCTGCCGTCTATTCTGCATATGGAAGAGCTGACAAGTTTGCGAAGCTGGTTTGTGGAAAAGATAGAGATTGCTTGCCGGAATGTGGTCAGTAAACGCATTGAAAAATCAGACAGCCTGGTGGAAATTGCAAAGGACTATATTAACTGTAACTATGACAAGGATCTTTCACTGGATGATGTTTCCAGAAGGGTTGATATCAGCCCCTATTATTTCAGCAAGATTTTTAAAGAAGGGACAGGAAAGAATTTTGTAGAGTATCTGACCCTTGTCAGAATAGAAAAGGCCAAGGAGCTGTTGGTGAATACGGAGCACAGCATGAAGGAAATCTGCATAATGGTGGGTTATTCCGAGCCGAATTATTTTAGCCGTTCCTTTAAGAAAAACGTGGGGGTGACGCCTACGGAATATAAGGAGGAAAAACGATATGTGGTTTAGAAAACGAAAGCTTTTGTTGTGTATACTTCTGGGAATTATTTTTGCTGCCGGATGTGGAAGCAGCGGAGGAAAGACAAAAGATACCTCCAGGCAGGAGGATAAAATACAGATTGGTATGGTATTCGATTCTTTTATTGTTGAACGCTGGCAGAGGGACCGGGATGTTTTCGTATCCATTGCCAAGGAACTGGGGGCAGAGGTCAATGTGCAAAATCCTAACAGGAATATTGAGGAACAGAAAAAGCAGATTGAATATTTAATAGAACAAGATATGGATGTGATTGTCATTGTCTGTATTGATTCGGAAGGCATAAAGGATACAGTGCAGAAGGCCAGAAGCAGGGGAATCAAAATTATTGCCTATGACCGGCTGATTTGTGATACAGATCTGGATTTATATATATCCTTCGATAATGAAGAGGTAGGCCGGTTGATGGGAAGTGCATTAATCGATAAAGGTATTTCCGGTGGCAATGTATTGATGCTGGGCGGCCCTCTGGATGATAATAACGTTTCTTTGGTGGAGAGGGGCTTTAAGGGGGTCATGGAGAACAATCATGTGAATATCGTGGGAGGAATTCATGCGGAGAGCTGGCAGGCGGAGCAGGCTTCGGCTTATATCTATGAAAATCTAAGCAAGGTAGCTAATGTGGATGGTATCATGTGTGGAAATGATAACATTGCCGGCGCTGTAGTTCGAGCCCTTTCAGAAAAACGCAGGGCCGGGGATATACTTGTAGTAGGACAGGATGCAGAACTGGAGGCTTGTCAGAGAATTGTGGAGGGAACCCAGGCTATGACCGTCTATAAGCCGGTGGAAAAATTGGCAAAGAAAGCGGCCGAATATGCCGTGCAGATCGCCAAAGGAGAAAAACTGGAAGAAGGGACCTATCAGCTTTTGAAAAATGGAATCTATCAGGTTCCCTATGTGAATCTGGAGCCCTATGCAGTTACGGAGGAAAATATTAACGAACTGATTATTGACAGTGGTTTTCATCTCAAGGAGGATGTTTATCTGAATGTTCCCTATAAAATGCCGGATTAACAGGAGTATGTAAAAATCAATAGGATAAATCTGAAAAATATCATGTATTAGTACAAAAA
>CAMKHH010000124.1 GCA_946412445.1 uncultured Eubacterium sp. | reverse complement strand
AAGCTTTTGAATTGGCGGTCAGACAAGGCGCAGATGGAGTAGAGCTGGATGTACCGCTGTCCAGGGACGGGGAGTTGGTTGTGATTCATGACGAAACAGTCAACCGGGTAAGCAATCATAAGGGCTATGTAGCGGAGTATACATTAAAGAAGCTCAAAACATTTAACGTAAACAAGCGTTTTCCGGAGTATGGAAAGGCAACAATTCCCACATTGGAAGAAGTGTATCAATTGCTTAAGCCTACGAATTTAACTGTTAATGTAGAACTGAAGACCTCTCATAACTTTTATCCCGGAATCGAGGAAAAGGTGATTGCATTGGCGGAGAAGCTTGGAATGACGGACCGCATTCTCTATTCTTCTTTCAATCATTATTCACTGCTGAGGCTGAAAAAGATTTCAAGTCGTGTAAAGACAGGAATATTGATTTCCGATATACTTGTGGATGCACCTGGCTATGCTGCGGATTTGGGCATGGATGCGATACACCCCCATTTTGGTATGCTGCAGATACCGGATTTCATAAAATCCAGCAAAGAAAAGAGAATCGCTGTAAATCCCTGGACGGTGAATGATGAGGCCCAAATGAAGGCCATGGCAGAACAGGGACTCTATGCAATGATTACGAATAAACCGGATGTATGCAGGAAAATGATTGACAAAGCAGATAGAAGGGATTGAAATAATCATAATGTATATCCCGCGGGAAGAAAACGCTTGCATTAAGCGCAATCTTCCCGCGGGATGTTTTTACCCTGAATTTTCTCCTGTTATTTATTATTTTCTGCTTTTAACATAGCCCGGGCTCTGGAAGCAACATTTTCTGCTGTAAATCCAAAGTGTTCGAAGATCTCTTCGGCCGGTGCGGATATTCCAAAGCGATTGACAGAGATGATGTCTCCTTTAAGACCTACGTATTTATGCCAGCCAAATGAAGAAGCGGCCTCCACTGCAATCCTATTCACAGCGGCAGAAGGCAGTATGCTTTCTTTGTAGTCTTCTGATTGCCTTTCAAACAGGAACCAGGAAGGCATGCTGACAACTCTGATATCAATTCCTTCCGATTGAAGCTGTTTTCCCGCCGCAAGTGTTATATGAACCTCCGAGCCGGAGGCTATCAGGATTACCTGAGGAACTGTGTTTTTTGAGTCTAATAGAATGTAAGCACCCTTTAAGGCGGATCTGCCGTCAATATCAAGTACAGGCAGGTTTTGCCTCGCTAAAACAAGACAGATGGGTGAAGATGGACTGCTAATTGCAGTGAACCAGCCGGCAGCGGTTTCATTTGCATCGGCAGGCCGGAAGTCGATAAAATTGGGTATGCTTCTGAGCGCAGCCAGGTGTTCCACGGGTTGGTGGGTGGGACCGTCCTGGCCAACACCTATACTGTCATGAGTCATAACATAGATTACAGGAAGTTTCATTAATGCGGCCAGCCGCATGGAGGCTTTCATATAGTCTGTAAACACAAAAAATGTTGCACAATATATCTTTATACCTCCATATGCCGCCAGAGCATTTGCTATTGCACCCATTCCATGTTCTCTGACACCAAAATGAAGATTCCTCCCACTACGATTAGCAGCGGAAAAATCGCCCATATCCTCCATGCGGGTTTTATTTGAAGGTGCAAGATCCGCTGAACCTCCGATGAGATTTGGAATCCTCTTTGCAAGATAATTGAGGATATTGCCTGAAACAGCCCTGGTGGCAACAGGCTTCGTATCGAAGGTCCAGAAGCTTTCATCATCCAGCAGTTGTGGGCAACTGCTCTGCTGTCCTAATGCCCATTCCTTTGCCAGTTCAGGATAATGCACAGCATATCTTTGGAACAGAGCTTTCCAGTCTTCTTCTGCCTTAATCCCTTTAAGAATCATGTCGTTTATATATGCCGCTACTTCATCAGGTACTTTGAAACAGTCTTCTTTCCGTATACCGAAGAATTCTTTTGTCTTATTCAGGGACTCTTCCCCAAGAGGTTCACCATGAACAGAAGGATTTCCGGCCTTTGGAGAACCAAATCCTATTTGAGTGCTGATAATAACTAATGAAGGTGCATTTGTTTCTGCCTTTGCTTTGCTTATGGCTGTGTCTATATTTTCCAGAGAATTACCGTCTGCCACTTTTAGAACCTGCCAGCCGTAGGCTTCAAAGCGTTTTGCAACATCTTCTGTAAATGCAAGATCAGTTTTTCCTTCAATCGTGATATTGTTGCTGTCATAGAGAAGTATTAGTCTGCCAAGCTTTAACGTTCCGGCCAGAGAAGCGGCTTCTGAAGAAACACCTTCCATCAGACAACCATCACCACAGAGAACATAGGTGCAGTGATCTATAATGTTAAATCCATCACGATTGAATCTGGACGCCTGGAATTCTTCAGCTATTGCCATTCCCACTCCATTGGCTACGCCCTGCCCCAACGGACCGGTGGTTATCTCAACTCCGGGAGTATGTCCAAATTCCGGGTGCCCGGGGGTTTTGCTGCCAAATTGCCTGAAATTTTTTAAGTCATCCATGGAAAGACCATAGCCAAATAGATAAAGCATGGAGTATAGCAGGGCAGAACCATGACCGGCTGATAGTATAAACCTGTCGCGATTTGGCCAAGAGGGGTCTTTGGGATTATGTTTCATGTGTTTTGCCCACAGGGAATAAGCAATGGGGGCTGCACCCAGGGGAAGCCCGGGGTGGCCTGATGATGCTTTTTCTACTGCTTCGGCTGACAGTATTCTTAGGGTATTTACGCAGGCGGTGTCTAGATTGTCCATTTTGAGTCCTCCTTATAATCTTAAAATATAAATTCCATTAACGGTTCATTAAATGAATTATATAACATAAAATAAAAAATATAAATATTAATAATGATAAAAGTATTGACAAAAATAATAGATATATTGTATAATTCGTACAAGATAATAAAAAATATAGTTAATTAAATAAACTAACGGAGGAACAAAAATGCAAAAAGGCCTTAATCATGATGGCATGCAACGTGCTAATCGTTCGCTGGTCTTTGGAATTCTGGCAGATAGTGAGATGCTTTCAAGAAGTGAGCTTGCATATATGACCGGACTCAGAAAAGCAACCATCACAAATATTATCAATGAATTTCTGGATGTGGGAATTATTAGGGAAAGCGATGTAGAAACAGCAAAAGGCACACGAAAAACAGAGGGTCTGATTCTGGACGTTCCGAAGGTGAAGATTCTTTCAGCCCGTATAACCCGTTCCTTTTTTACAGTTCAGATGTATGACCTTCGCAGGAATCTCATTGATGAAGAAACATGTCGTATTTCTGTAAGTGAGGATATCCATGTAAATAGTCAGAGGGTATATGAAACGATTGATATGCTGCTGGCAAGACACAATATATTTGAAGTGCTTGGGATGTGCATCGGAATTCCTGGTCCATATATACGTGGAGAACATAATGTTGCACTTGTGACAGGATTTGAAAATCTTAGAAAAATTGATTTTCAAAAAGAATTTGAAGAGAGGTATCCTTTCCCTATTTTTACCGAACATGATGCAAAGCTGTCTGCATTCGCTGAATGGAAAAATCTTGATAATACGATACGCTCCAAAGAAAGTTGTCTTCTTGGAATTCAGTCCATCGGGATTGGAATCGGGGCAGGTATCATAGTTGATGGGAAAATTCTTCATGGGGGATTTGGCGTTGCGGGAGAGATAGGCCAGATGGGCATCAATTTTAACGGTCCATTGGGAGGATACAGTAATCGCGGAACGTTGGAAACATATGCATCCACAGAGAACATTAAACAATATGTTCTGGAAAGACTATATGAATTCCCGGACTCTGTACTCTCCGAAAAAAGCAGTTATTGTGAAATAAAAAAAGCATATTATGAGGAAGATCCACTTGCCATATGTGCTTTTGACAATCTGGCATGGAAGCTTGCTTATGGTCTTGTAAATGCAATTTTTTTCATCAATCCTAATCGTATTGTAATAGGAACAGATTATCCTGGGGATGATCGTTTTCTAAACAAAGTAAAGGAATCGGTTCGGAAGATGATATACCCAGAGCTGTACAATTGCCTGACAATACAGTTATCAAATCTTAATATAGATTCCACACTGCTTGGTGGAAATTACTTTGTTATTGAAAAATTTGTTAACGATAAGACAATTTTTGAAAGGATTAAAGCTATATTAGAGGATAGTATCCGATGAATAATCTGAAAAAGGAGGCATTATGTTTTCTAAAGAATATATAATGTACCTTTTAAATAAATAAAAGTGTTAAAACTACACTTTATAACCACTATGAGGAGGTAAAACAACAATGAAAAGAGCACTAACATTTTTTCTGGTATTGGCGATGTCTGTTGTGGGGATTGCAGGCTGTGCGGGAAATAACCCATCTTCTGTAACAGAAGGTTCTACGGGAGGAGATGAAAATAACACAGATGAGCCTACTAAGCTTGTGTTTTTTGCAGTAAGTGAAACACTTGATGAGAATGAAATGGCAGAGCAGTGGGCGGATTTTGAAAAGGAACATAACTGCAAAATAGAGGTTCAATTTACAACTGCTGCAGATTTTAAAAAACAGTATACAACACTTGTTTCCAGCGGGTCAGAGCTTGATATGATGGGCATAAATATCCAGGACATACGATATTTGCATGACACAGATGCTGTTTTTCCATTAAATGATTACATGGATATTGACGAAAGTCTGTTGGTTGAGGGGGCTTGCGATGCTGCCAAATGGGGTGACGATATCTACGCAATTCCTTATGGCGCTTTCTTTACATCTATGGGACTTTATTATAATTCTGCATTATTTGAAAAATTAGGGCTTGAAGTTCCTACAACATTTGAAGAGCTCTATGAAGTGAGTAAGGCTGCACGAGAAGAGGGATACTATGCGATTAGCTTTGAAGGTGGAAACCTTTATAACTGGCCGGTATGGTATATGCTTACCCTTGGGCAATTGACCAATGGAGATGGTGTTGGGTACACAACTCAGATTTTGAAAGGTGAAGCAAAATTTACAGACGATACAAGTGTACAAGCTATGCAGGCTTTAGCGGATTTGGCAGAGCATAAAGTATGGAATGACGGTTTCCTTGGAACTACAGAACAATCTGCTGCGATGGGGCTTTTTACATCAGGACAGTCCCTTATG
>CAMKHH010000123.1 GCA_946412445.1 uncultured Eubacterium sp. | reverse complement strand
AAATATGTCAACATAAAGAAGTAATATTTTTTATTAATGGCACTATATACAATTTTTTTGTATTTTTTTATATGATTTTAACAATGTATAAAGCTTAGGGATTGGTTTTTCAGATTATGGCAAGAAAAAAGGTGGAACATTTTTATACTGTTCCACCTTTTTGAAAAGAAACATCAATTGTCAAATCACAATCGACGGACGAATTTCCATTTATTATTTTCATAATCGTATCCACTGCCACTCTCGCAAGACGCAAGACATCCTGAGCGACTCCGGTAAGCGTTGGATTTACCAGTCTGGTTAACGGCATGGCATCATAGGTCACGATTTTAAGTTCCTCCGGGACCTTTCTCCCATGCTCCACGGCTTCTTTAAGGCATCCTGCTGCCACCAGATCCGGAGCAAATATCCCATCTGCCTTTTCAATCAAATCCGAAAATTGTTTTACATACTGCCCATCATACTCATACCCCATGCGATTACTTAAGATATTTGCCTGTAATACCTCAATCCCGCTCTCCTCCATAATTCGCCGGAATGTGCTGTGCCGGTTCATAAATGGATCCTTCTCCGCACCAACCGGCGCAAACTGCAATACTCTCCGGCAGCCCGCATCTTTTAGCAGCCCGGCGGCAAGTTCTCCCCCTTTTATATGATTGGAATGAATCAGCGGAATATTTTCTGACCATTTCCTTTCAATACAGACCAACGGTTTTCTTATGCTTTCTATATCTACCCCTGCCAATGGATCAACGCAGATAATCAGACCATCCATAACATCCTGTTGAAGCATCTCCAGAAATTCAAGTTCCCGGCGCTCCTTTCCTGTAATATCGCAGACCATGCATCGATATCCGTATTGAAACAGTTCCTGCTCTACATGCTTTAACAGCCCCGTAAAAAAAGGATGCTCAATGTCCGGCACTACGATACCGACAATCGCCGAGCGGTTTCTATAAAGGCTCCTCACCGGATCATTAGGCTTGTAATCCAGCTCCCTTGCTGCATTTAAAATTTTTTTCTTCGTATCCTCAGCTATATACCCTGTTCCATTCAGTGCTCTGGACACTGTTCCAATTCCAACCCCAGCTTTTAGTGCAATATCCCTGATACTCGACATCTGCTCGTCCTTTCTATGGGCTATTTCAATTTTTAATAACCTCCCCACCGGAAAAGGTGGAAGTCCAATCCTCTACTAAGATAACATATTTATAATGCCGGGGTCAAAAGGTATTTTAGCCCCGTATTTGCGTCTTCCATGCAGCTTACAGCAGCATTTGTTAAAATTATGTCATATATCTCTGTTGATTATACAGCGGTCTTCCTATAGAATAGAACATATCTCTACTACTTAACCAGGAAAGGATGCTATCATGAAATTAATTTTTATACGACATGGGGAACCCAATTACGAAATAGACTCGCTTACCGAAAAGGGCTGGCGGGAAGCAGAATACCTCTCTCAAAGAACAAGCAGCTGGAATATCACGGATATCTACTGTTCTCCCCTTGGCCGTGCCAGAGATACCGCTTCTGCCACATTAAAAAAAATGAACCGTGAAGCAGCCATCTGTAACTGGCTCCGGGAATTTAATGCACCTGTATTAAATCCTGAGACAGGCGAAAAGGGAATCCCCTGGGATCTGATGCCTGCTTATCTCAACCAGCATCCAGAACTGTTTGACTTAAATGCATGGCATCAAAACCCTGATATGTCAGCTGGAAATCTGAAAGAAAACTATGAATATGTGACCGGAGAACTGGATTCTTTGCTCGCAGGATATGGTTACAACCGAGAGGGATATTTTTATCGCACAAATAACGAGACACACCGTGACGATGTCATCGTCTGCTTCTGTCATCTGGGAATTACCTGTGCACTTATTTCCCATTTGATCAATACTACGCCTCACCAGTTATGGCAGGGTTTTTGCCTTGCCCCTACCTCTGTAACCATTTTAGGTACCGAAGAACGCAAAACAGGCGAAGCTTATTTCCGCTGCCAGGTAATGGGAGATACTTCGCATTTGCTTATGAACCATGAACCCGTTTCCATCTATGCTTCCTTTACGGAGCCCTTTCAAGGGTAATACATAACAGCATGGAAAACAAAATGGAGGTTATTATGGATGTGAACTATGAATTATATAAAGTATTCTATTATGTTGCTGTCTCGCTCAGTTTTTCAGAGGCCTCAAAGCAGTTGTTCATCTCTCAGTCTGCAGTCAGCCAGTCCATCAAAGTCCTGGAAAAAAAGCTGGGAATCAGTCTCTTTATCCGCAGCACGAAGAAAGTGCAGCTCACTCCGGAAGGAGAAACACTGCTCCGTCACATTGAGCCGGCAGTCAATCTGATTCAGCGCGGCGAGGCTCAGATTATGGAGTCCAGTACGCTGGGCGGAGGGCAGCTGCGTATCGGTGCCAGTGATACCATCTGCCGCTATTATCTGGTTCCTTACCTGCAGAAGTTCCATAAAAGTTATCCCAACGTCCATATAAAGGTAACCAATCAAACCTCTACCCGGTGTGTCGATCTTCTGGAATCCGGCCAGGTGGATCTGATTGTAACGAACTTTCCGAACTCCAGGCTGCCCAGCAGGATGACAACGATCCCTATCTATCAATTTCAGGATGTATTTATTGCGAACCGAGCCTATTTTTCTCAGCTGACAGACCGGAAGATTCATCTGAAAGAATTATTGGAACACCCCATTCTGATGTTGGATCGAAAAAGTACAACCAGTGAGTTTCTGCATAACCTCTTTCAGCAGCATCAGCTGGATCTGGTGCCGGAAATCGAGCTGGGAAGCAACGATCTGCTGATTGATCTGGCTAATATCGGCCTGGGGATTGCATTTGTTCCCGATTACTGTATAGAAAATTCCCAGAATCTTTTTCAGGTTCAAATTGCGGAGGACCTGCCCACCAGGCAGCTGGTGATTGCCCACAACGCCCATCTTCCCGTCCCCCAGGCAGCAAAGGAGTTTTTACTGCAGTTTGGCCAGGCAGCATCTAAGTAGCGCAACTACCCCTCCCAGAACTGTCTCACCTCATCCGCCACTGTTCTGAGGCTGCATGCCGTATAATTGCTCCACTCTACGGGAAACAGGTTCAAGTACTCCCTGTGTAAAAAGCGTTCATCCAAAAGCACGATTATACCTTTATCCTGTGCCGTACGGATGACGCGTCCCGCCGATTGGAGAACCTTATTCATACCAGGATAGCGATAAGCATAGTCAAAACCATTTTCCCCTCTTCTGTCATAGAATTTCTTTAACAGCTCTCTTTCCACGCCCAGCTGGGGAATCCCGGTTCCCACCACAATTGCACCAATCAGTTGTTCTCCATCCAAGTCGATTCCCTCTGAGAAGATACCTCCCATGACGCAAAAACCAATCAAGCTCAAAGCCTCTCCTCTGTTCCATGAAAATGCATCCAAAAACTCTTCCCGTTCACGCTCGTTCATGCCCGAGGTCTGGAGCAGCGTCTCCACCTTCCCGTGTTCTTCCAGTCCCGGAAGAAAGGATTCACAAAAAATATGATACACCTCCTCCATCATACGGTAAGAGGGAAAAAATGCCATATAATTTCCCCTTTTCTGTTTCACTGTCTGACTGATGTAAGAGGCAATTCTCGTATATTCCTCCATCCCTCGTCTGGTATACCTTGTACTTACATCCCTCCCCAGAATCAGTTTCCGATTTGCCGGATCAAAAGGGGAACCCACATAAACAGCATAATCATCCGTATTGGTTGAAAACAGTTTTTTATAGTATTTAATGGGAAGAAGTGTTGCAGAAAAGAATACTGCACTTCGCCCCTTATTCAGACATTCCTGAAGATTAGCGGCAGGATTAACACAGAAAAGTTTCAGCATAAACCTGCCCTCCTCTGTATGCCTGGCATAGATCATATAATTCTCATCCAACAATTCATAGATATTCACGAATGACCTTACAGAAAAGTAAAACTCCAGAATCTTTTTTCTAAGCATACCGTCTTTGTAATCCTGCAGAAACTTCTCCAGCTCCCCCAGCAGGTTCATCATTGAAATGACAAATTCGCCTACATTGGTCAGCTCCAGACACTCTTCACTGCACTCCCTTTTATATCCTAGCAGTTGACGATTGCATCTCTCCAACGCATTGGCCAGCTTCTTATGCAGGGTATACGGCTTTATAATCCTCTTTATTTCCAAAAAATCTTCCTTGAACACGGAAGCACTATACATCTCCCTGCCACGCTCCACCAGATTATGAGCCTCATCAATTAAAAAAAGATGTTCGCCTTTTCCTGTACCTTCCCCAAAAAAGCGGCGCAGATGGACCACAGGATCAAACACATAATTATAATCACAAATTACAGCATCTGCCCAGGTTGCCAGATCGAGTTGGAATTCATAAGGGCAGACTTCCGCTTTTTTGGCAGCCTCCAGCAAGACATCCCGTGAAAAGGTATCGCAGTTATTCAAGAGTTCAAAGACTGCATCGTTGACCCGGTCATAATGGCCTTTTGCCCTTTCACAAGCTTCCGGATTGCATTCCATTTCTTCGCAGACACACATCTTTTCCTTAGCGGTCAGCGTTATAACTTTGTAAACCAGGCCGTGAAGCTTTAAGGTAGAAAAAGCTTCTTCGGCTACAGTTCTGGTAATGGTCTTCGCTGTAAGATAGAAAATTTTATCGCCCTTTTTTTCGCCTACGGCTCTCACAGCCGGAAACAGCGTCGACAGTGTTTTTCCCACACCGGTAGGTGCATTCACAAATAACTCCTTTTTTCGAATGATTGTCCGGTAAACGTCCGACACCAGCTTCTTTTGCCCTTCCCGGTATGGATAAGGAAATTCCAGCCCTTGCATGGATGCATCCCGCTTTAGCCTCCACTGGTATTGGAATTCGGCCCATTTATGATACTGATTCATCAAATCCGTAAACCAGTTATCCAGTTCTTCCATCGAGTACTCTTCCCGAAAACGTCTGATATCCTCTGTTTCCAGATTACAGTAGGTCATCTGAACCCGCATCTGTTTCTTATGTTTCTGCAGAGCATAAATATAAGCGTAGCATTTTGCTTGAGCTATATGAACAGATACCGGCTCTTCCAAATGTTCTAAAGGTGCATAAGTACTCTTGATTTCATCGATTACATCCATT